>CAYJXH010000045.1:0-9782 GCA_964373975.1 uncultured Nitrospirota bacterium
GCTGATTCGGTCTGTCTACTTCATCTCTTTTTAAAAGCAGGCTTTCTCGCGTCTTTGCACGTTGCCCACTTAAATCACGGGTTTCGGGAGGAATCGGATCAGGAAGCCGTTTTTGTCGCAAAGCTCTGTCAATCGTGGGGCGTGACATTTACAACCGCAAAGCGGAATGTTTTGGCAACTTGCAAGGAAATGCATTTATCCAAACAAGAAGGCGCACGGTTTGTTCGGTACGCATTTTTACATGAAGTGGCAAAAGCGCAAGGGGCATCCGTAATTGCATTGGGGCATACGGCAGACGATCAAGTAGAGACCGTCTTGATCAACACCTTAAGGGGCGCAGGGCCGGGAGGTCTTTGCGGGATGGTTAAAAATAGAGCCGAGGGGGGATGTGTCATTATCCGCCCCATGCTTTCAATCACAAGAAACAAGATTGTGGAGGAATTAAGAGACGCCAAAATCTCGTTTATAGAAGACCCTTCCAACCAAGACAGGCGCTATTTGAGAAATAAAATTAGGCACGAACTCCTTCCTTCGCTTGCAGAATATAATCCCCGCATTAAAGAGACCCTCCTTAGGGAGACAAGATTGCTGGAAGAAGAAAATGACTTTATTGAAACGCACCTTGCGAATCTTATTCCAACGCTTGATATTGTATTAGAGAACACTTTTGTTTCTTTTAACCTCTCTTTATTTTCGTCACTTCATCTAGCCCTCAAGCGTCGTGTTTTGCGGTGGGGGATTTGCCGTTTGCGCGGCAATTGTCGTGGCATCAGGTTTGAGCATATCGAGACCCTGTTGGAGAACGCAAATGGGAAACCACTTTGTCTTCCGAACGGAATGACCGCCAAGAAAATAGGAACAAGACTGATTCTTGAAACAAGCGCTCCCCGCGTTAAAACAATATCTCCCCCGGAATTTGAAATTCCGAAAGAGGCAAATCAAATAGACCTGCCGCAATGGAACCTTAGGCTTGCCCTGTCGGTTCATACACTTCCGCACACCCCCGCTCCTTGCTCAATTCTTTTTGACTTTGATACAATCTCATCTCCCCTTACAATAAGAGGCTTTCGGCCCGGTGATTGTTTTTGTCCTTTGGGGATGCAGGGACGGCATAAAAAATTGCAGGATTTTTTCGTGGATATGAAAGTGCCAAAAGAAAAGCGGGATCACGTTCCGCTTCTTGTTTGTTCTACTGGTATTGTCGCAGTGATTGGATTTAGACAAGACGAACGTTTTAAAGTTACGGAAACAACCCAACGGATTGTATGCCTTCAACAATTTATTTAGATCATATCGCGGCCACGCCTCTTTTACCCTCTGCCCGACAAGCCATGCTCCCTTTTTTGGAAGATTTTTTTGGCAATCCACAGAGCCGCCACAGCGCAGGGGCTATTCCTAAAAAGGCCATTGAGACTGCGCGGGAAGCGGTTGCAGAACTGATCGGTGCCGACTCCCGTGAAATCATTTTTACTGCATCTTCCAGCGAAGCGTCTAATCTGGCCATCAAAGGCGTTTTATCTGCCACCCCCAAAAAGCGGCATATCATTACTTCTGTTATTGAGCATTTCTCGGTGGCGCATCCGATAAAACGTCTTGAAAAAGAGGGCTACAAGGTAACATGGCTTCCTGTGGATTCCAATGGCCGCATTGATCCTGCCGCTGTTTCCCGTGCTATAGGTGAAGAGACCGTTTTAATATCCATCATGCACGCCAACAATGAAATTGGCACGATACAGCCCATACAGGAAATAGCGAGTATTGCCTCTGCGGCGGGGGTGCTGTTTCATACCGATGCCACGGCCACGGTGGGGGTCATTCCATTTAATATTGATCTTTTGGGAATCGCCCTGGCGAGTTTTTCCGCCCAGCAATTTTATGGCCCAAAAGGGGTCGGTGCGCTTTATCTTAAGCGCGGGACGCGCATTCTTCCCTTAATTGACGGTGGGATTCAGGAAGGGGGTCGGCGGGCAGGTACGGAAAATGTTGCGGCGATTGTTGGGATGGGCCAAGCCGCAAAGGAAACGCAGAAAAATATAATTTCCACAAACAAAAACCTGTCTGCCCTGCGAGACAGGCTCATTCATGGTCTATTACAAAAAGTGCCCTTACTCCATCTGACGGGGGATGCCACGCACCGACTTCCCCATATAGCCAGTTTCGCCGTAGAATATGTAGACGGAGAGGCATTGATTCGCACGTTAGACAGACAAGGGATTATCGTCGCCTCCGGCTCTTCCTGTAGCGCAGACGCCTTAAAAATATCGCCAACGCTTACGGCCATTGGATATCCTGCCAATATCGCGCAAGGGGCAATTGTCATGAGCTTAGGCTGGAATACTTCCGAGTTCGAGATTGATGCCGTGCTAGCCCTCTTTCCAGAAACGGTGAAAGGGCTTCGAGAGGTTTCCCCGCTCTATGCCGAATGGGCACAGAGCCTATGATTGTTGACCAGACACTAGACACCTTGGGGCTTTTTTGTCCGCTCCCCATTATTTTAACATCAAAAAAAATAAAGGAAATGCAGTCGGGGCAGGTGCTTTTGGTGCTCTGCGATGATGTTGGCATCAAAAAAGATATGCCTGTATGGTGTAAAGATTCGGGCAACACACTGATAGAGACAATAGAAGAGAAGGGCATTTTTAAATGTTACGTTCAAAAGCAGTAGTTCTTTCCGCAATTGCCGGCCTTCTTCTGGCCTTTTCTTTTCCCTCATGGAACCCTGCATGGGATAGTTCCTATTTTGCCTTTATTGCCCTCATCCCTCTTTTCTTTGTTTGTGAGAGGCGCGAGGACTGCGATTCTTACGATCCCCAACAGGGATCGTCTGTTGGCCGGACGCCCTGCGCCCTGTTCTTTCTGGGTTGGTTTGCCGGACTATTCTATTTTGCAGTCTCCCTCTCGTGGGTCACGATTAGTATGCATCAGTATGGGGGTCTTTCTTGGGCAGTGAGCATTTTATTGATGTTGCTATTGTCTGCCTATCTCGCTATTTATGTGGGTTGCTTTACGACAGTCATTTATTTCTCTAAGCAAAATCTGCTGGTGGTAGCGCCTTTTGCGTGGGTCGCATTGGAATATCTTCGCGGTCACTTTCTAACGGGTTTCCCTTGGAATGCGTTAGGGTATTCACAGTACCAAAATTTGCCGTTGATTCAGATTGCGGATATCGCATCGGTTTATGGCGTTAGCGCTCTGATCGTTTTCATCAACGCAGCACTTTTTTTAATCATTCAAACGGCGTGGAATAAAAAAGTTCTGGCAAAAGTCCCGGTTTTGATTCTCTCTACCGTTTTAAGCGTAACCCTTCTATATGGTTATTATCGCCTTTCCCTGCCAATGGCGAGTGGCACAGCCACGGCAAGCGGAAAGCCGATTCGTGTGGCCGTCATTCAAGGGAATATTGATCAAGCGGTTAAATGGACTCCGGAGGCGCGTGACGAGACGGTTAAAACATACGAAAAATTATCGTTGCCTTTTTCGCATCTGGCGGATCTTGTGGTCTGGCCAGAAGCGGCCCTGCCCGTTTTTTTTCAAAATGAGCCTTTATATCAACAAAAGCTGGTCGAGTTAACCCAAAAGGGAAACTTTTCTTTACTTTTTGGTTCTCCGGCCTTTAAGGGCACCGAGTCCGGTCAGATTTCGCTTTTAAACTCGGCCTATCTCCTCTCCCCTTCATTTCTCGGCCCCCCCCTTTTCCAATATGACAAGATGCATCTGGTTCCATTTGGAGAATATGTGCCGTTGAAGTCCATGCTTTTTTTTGTGGATAAGATGGTGACGGGTATTGGGGAGTTTGTCCCCGGGAAGGAGGCAAAGGTCATGGAGATTCCCTCTGCTCGCAGAGAACGTTCCCCTAAAATTGGAACAGTCATTTGTTTTGAGGTCATCTTTCCGGAGGTGGTGCGAAAGTTTGTTCAAAATGGTGCCAACGTAATGGTTACGATTACCAACGATGCGTGGTTTGGCCGTTCTGCCGCCCCGTACCAGCATTTTTCAATGGTTGTTTTTCGTGCCATCGAAAATCGTGTTCCTTTTGCCCGCGCCGCGAATACAGGTATTTCAGGTTTTATTGATGCGTACGGAACGATTTTACAGCACGGGGATATCTTCGTCGAAGAGGCGCGGTTAGAAACGCTTTCACCCGGATTTCAAAAAACAATTTACACAATGTATGGCGATTTTTTTGCTATTCTATCCCTGTGTTTCACCTCTATCTTTATCGTGTTTGCGGCTATTAAGCCGAACGTCTAGCCCTAAAATAGGGCACGTCAAATAATGGTACAAATTTTGCTTATTTTCTTAATGAGTATCAATAACAAAAATATATAAAAAGTTGCAATAATGGGGAAAAAAGTGTAGGATGCCTAGACTGTGGGGTTTTCCACGGGGAAATGACTACCGTTGCTAATCTTAAAGGGGGCAAGTTATGACACGTTTATTTAAATGTCGGTTTGGTTTTGTTTTCTCTTTTGCTTTTATTGTTTTCAGTTTGGTGCTGTCTCCGCGTATGGCCATGGCAGCCCCTATTATTCCCCCAGCGCTTCCAGGACATATGTTTGTTGAAGATGGAACGGTTCCTGTATCTGTTACCTTCATATCAGCGCATTCGGTCCCATTTTTCATTTCTTTCGATACTGTGGGTCTTGTAACATCCCCCCCCTCTGTCCCATTTTTTGACTCTAGTCCCGGATCGGGCTCTGGGATTGGCACTATCTTTCCTCTAGGGCTTTTCCCTGCTGGCACAGAATTAGAATTTGTGCTTACAAGAATCTCTGATGGCGTTGAGTTCTTCTCGGGGGGAACGCCAAATTTTGACGGGGAAATTCATGCCTCTCTTGATTTTACAGACCTATCGTTGCCAGGGTCAACTACTGTTGTTTATTTTGAGGATGGGGATGTTGCATCAGGTAATATTGATTACACAGACATCGTATTTTCGGTAAGTAACACTGTGGCCGCGGCTCCTGGCATTTTACCTCCTATTTTACCTCCTATTTTACCTCCTATTTTACCTCCTATTTTACCTCCTCCTGTTGTTCCTGTGCCAGAGCCAGCGACACTTTTGTTGGTGAGTATGGGCTTTGGCGCGATCTTCTTAAAGAAGAAGTTAATCGCCTAGATAGCCTACAAGAATTCTCCCCATTCATATAGAGTGGGTTTGTATTGAAATTGCCTCTTTGCTGATAAAGCGGGGAGGCAATTTTTTTAACTTTTTTTTAATTTTTTTAATGGTCCCAACGGGGTTCGAACCCGTGTTTTCGGCGTGAGAGGCCAACGTCCTAGGCCACTAGACGATGGGACCAAATCAGAAAGTGTTTTAAAAATAAAACAAAAAAAAGATGCGTTATTATCCTACCACAACTTCGTAAGTCAACCGATTTTCCGCTGAAAATTTCCAACCGTATCGCCACTCAAATACAATTTGATGCTTTCCTTTCGCAATAGGAAGAAACTCAAAATAGCGCATTCCAATATCGCTGACGCGAATATTGCGGGTACGATCAAAATCATCATTTAATAAGCGTAGCAACGCGCTATCAAACTCCGGCGTCCATCGGCTTCCGCGCGTTCGATCTTCCCAGATACGAATCTTAAACGGCTCCCCGACGCGCGCGTTTACGACCTTAATCAACTCTTGTTGCATTTCCATAACCCCTTCCCTGTAAACACTAGGAGACTTTAAACAAATCCGCGCTGGATGTCAACCTTGATTTATGAGATGGAGTAAGGTTAGAATCAGTTTTTGATTTTAGGAAAAAATATGCCAAAAATTGTAAAAATATTTGATACGACACTTCGCGATGGGGAGCAATGCCCCGGCGCATCCATGAATAAATTGGAGAAACTCTCTGTGGCAAATATGCTGGCCCGATTAAATGTTGATATTATCGAGGCGGGATTTCCTTTTGCTTCAAAAGATGATTTTGAAGGGGTTAAGCTGATTGCGCAGGAGGTGAAAGGGCCCGTGATTGCAGGACTTGCCCGCGCCAGAGAACAGGATATTGATGCAACATGGGAAGCCGTTCGCTTTGCAGAACGCGGACGTATTCATACCTTTCTAGCGACCTCCGAGATTCACATGCAACATAAGTTGCGAATGCGCCGCGAAGAAGTGCTTGCCGCGGCAGTTGCCGCAGTCCGTTACGCACGCCGCCATACCGATGATGTTGAGTTTTCGCCAGAAGATGCCACGCGCAGTGATCATGATTTTCTCTGTCGCGTCATTGAAGATGTCATTTCTGCCGGGGCAACGACCATCAATATCCCCGATACCGTGGGATACACCATTCCAGAAGAATTTGCCGCGCTCATTCGATTGATACGAAATAAAGTTCCCAATATTGATCGCGCGGTTATTTCGGTTCATTGTCACAACGATCTTGGTCTAGCAGTGGCAAACTCTTTGGCCGCAATTGTTGAAGGCGCGGGACAGGTGGAATGTACGGTGAATGGTATTGGCGAACGGGCTGGAAACGCTTCCATGGAAGAGGTGGTGATGGCACTCCGCGTTCGCAAGAATTTCTTTAATGCCGACACGCATATTCACGCGGAAGAGATTACCAAGGCCAGCCGATTGGTTAGCTCAATCACCGGTTTTGTCGTTCAACCCAATAAAGCAATTGTCGGCGCAAACGCGTTCGCACACGAATCGGGAATTCATCAAGATGGCCTGCTCAAAGAAAAACAAACGTACGAAATTATGACACCGGCCTCGGTGGGTCTCACCGAGCATAAAATGGTTCTGGGAAAACATTCTGGCCGACATGCGTTTTTAGCCAAACTCAAAGAGATGGGGTATTCCCTCAAAGAGGACGAAGTTGATGCAACCTTTGAACGGTTTAAAAAAATTGCCGATCAAAAAAAAGAAGTCTTTGAAGAAGATTTAGAGGCGATCGTCGCCGAGAAAATTTATCGGAATCCCGATTTGTATGCGTTAAAATCTCTTTATGTGGAAAGCGGCACGGAGACAAAACCGACGGCGAAGATTGAATTAGAAATAGAGGGAGTTCTGGTTAAAGATGTTGGGAACGGGGACGGCCCGGTTGATGCCGTTTATCGAACCCTACGGACCATGACAAAAACAGAAGGCAAGCTTTTAAACTATTCCGTTAAAGGGATTACGCGCGGAACAGATGCGCAAGGGGAGGTGACTGTAAAGTTGGAAGAGGAGGGAAAGACATTTGTTGGCCACGGTGCAGATACCGACATTATTATTGCCTCCGCAAAGGCATACATCAACGCCTTAAATAAGGCGACCTACACCAAAAAAAAGGGAACGATTCATCCATCAGAGGAAGGCCATTAAAAATGGCCATTATATTAGCCCCTTTAGAAAAGGGGGTTGGGGGATTTGAAAAATGAAAATTGCTGTTTTGCCCGGGGATGGCATTGGGCCTGAAATTGTATCGGAAGCGATTGCTGTATTAGAAGCAATCGGAAAACGCTTTCATCATCCATTCGATTTTGAAACCAAATTAGTTGGGGGCGCGGCAACGGACCAATTTGGCGTTCCCCTTCCTGATGATACATTAAAAACGGCACAATCTGCCGATGCTGTTTTATTGGGCGCCGTTGGAGGGCCAAAGTGGGATACACTAGATTATAGCATTCGCCCGGAACGCGCCCTGCTCGCCCTGCGTGAGAAATTGGGTCTGTACGCGAATCTTCGTCCTGCCAAGTGTTATTCCATATTGGCCGATGCCTCGACGCTCAAACGGGATGTGGTTGAAGGGGTTGATATTTTAGTGATTCGGGAACTCACCGGAGGAATTTATTTTGGACAGCCTCGCGGGATCACAAAAGAAGATACCTACGAAAGAGGCGTTAACACCGAGGTTTATACCACGCCGGAAATTGTTCGCATTGCAAAAGTGGCATTTGAACTCGCAAGAGGCCGCAACAAAAAAGTGACCTCGGTGGACAAGGCCAATGTGCTGGAGTCTTCCGCGTTGTGGCGAAAAGTGGTGATCGAAGTACATAAAGATTATCCCGATATCGCGCTTTCTCATCTTTATGTAGATAACTGTGCCATGCAATTGATTCGGAACCCCAAGCAGTTTGACGTGATTGTCACCACCAATCTGTTTGGGGATATTTTGTCGGATGAGGCGGCGATGCTCACAGGCTCAATCGGAATGCTTCCCTCGGCATCGGTTGGGGAGAAAGACGGAAAGCGGCACGGCATGTACGAACCCATTCATGGCAGTGCCCCGGATATTGCAGGGAAAGATTTGGCCAACCCTATCGCAACGATTCTGTCGGTTGCTATGATGCTAAACCAAACGTTCGGATTAGAAAAAGAGGCCGGGGTGATTGAAGAAGCCGTGCTTTCCGTATTAAACGACGGGTATCGCACCGCCGATATCTTTTCGGAAGGCACCATCAAGATCGGAACAAAAGAGATGGGAAAGAGAATTTTGGAAAAGGTTTTATGTTAAAAAAGCGGTCCTATCATGTTGCGGTCATGGGGGCTACTGGCGTTGTCGGTCAGGAGATGGTCTCTGTTTTAGAAGAACGTCAATTTCCAATTTCAAAGCTGTCTCTATTTGCCTCGGAGCGTTCTGCCGGAATGACCGTTTCTTTTGCCGAGAAAGAGATTGTCATTGCGGAATTAAAACAAGGGGTATTCGCTGGGATTGATATTGTTTTAGGCGCGACCGATTCGGCATTAAGCAAGAAATTCTCCCCTCATGCGGTTGCCGCGGGTTGTGTTGTTATTGATAATTCGAGTGCCTTCCGAATGAACCCTAAGGTGCCACTCGTTGTCCCCGAAGTAAACGGAGAACAGATTGCCACCCATAGCGGGATTATCGCAAATCCAAATTGTTCGACGGCGCAGTTGGTCATGGCGCTCAAGCCACTGCATGACGCGGGCACGCTTAAACGCGTCATTGTTACGACGTTTCAGTCGGTCTCTGGCACGGGCAAAGATGCAATGGATGAGTTGATGGATCAAACCAAGGCGATTCTTTCGTTTCAGGATGTGGAGCGAAATGTGTACAAAGAGCAGATTGCCTTTAACTGTATTGTGAATTGGGAGGCTGACCCAGAAACTGGTTTTACAGAGGAAGAGACAAAGATCATGGAAGAAACACGGAAAATTCTCAATCTTCCCAGTCTTGCAATTACAGCCACGACCATTCGGGTGCCTGTGTTTCGTTCCCATGGCGAGTCGGTGAATATCGAGCTTGTAAAAAAATTAACACCCAACGAAGCGCGAGCGATTCTCTCGGCGATGCCGGGGGTTACTGTATTTGATGATCCTGCCCGCGGCATTTATCCAACCCCGTTTGAGGTTGCAGGGCAGGACGATGTTTATGTGGGTCGGATTCGAGAAGATCGTTCTGTGGAAAACGGACTGCATCTGTGGGTGGTCGGCGACAATCTGCGAAAAGGCGCGGCACTGAATGCAGTTCAGATTGCGGAGGGTCTAGCGACCCTGGGCAGGTGAGTCGCCCCGTTGGGTCGCCTAGGGCCAGTCCACGGCACAGTAGAGTGGGCGTGGTTTCTTCAGAAGATCAGACATGGATGCACCTTGCTTTGAAGGCCGCAGAGCGGGCGGGCAGACGCGGGGAAGTTCCTGTTGGTGCTGTTTTAGTTTGTGGGAAAGATCGGTTTGTTGCGTACAACCTTCGTGAATGTCGCAACGATCCAACGGCGCACGCCGAGATGTTGGCCATTCAGAAGGGGGCAAAAAAACGATCTTGCTGGCGGCTCGGAGGCACGCTTTATGTGACCTTAGAGCCATGTGCGATGTGTGCGGGGGCGATTTTAGAGGCGCG
>CAYJXH010000046.1:0-9616 GCA_964373975.1 uncultured Nitrospirota bacterium
GGAAGATCGTCCGCCAAGATTTCTTGCACCTCTTTATAAATGGCCTTTCTCTTATTGCGATCAATTAAAACGCGTCCCTCTTCCACAAGATGGTCGATCCGCTCATTTTGGTAACGCACCCTATTTGATCCGTTTGGCGGAACCGACTGGGAGTGAAAAAGGTCGTAGTAAATATCAGGATCATTCACGCCAACCCACGAGAGGGAAAAAATCTGAAAATTTCCCGATTTAATATCCGAATAGTAGGTGCCCCATTCGTAACTTTTTATGGTGACCGCGATTCCAATATGCGAAAGCTGTTCCTGTATTACCTCGGCAACACGCCGTGAAAGCTCGTTCTGGGAGGTTTTGTAGGTGACACGAATCCGTATGCCCGATTTGTCCGGAAAGCGCTTTGCTTCGTCTAATAGTTGCAGTGCCTTTTTTGGATTATACGCGACGCCTTTTGTCGGGACATGCGCCCAATGGCGATCTGTCAGAAGCCCGTTGGCGGGGATTGCGAAACCGCGGAAGATATATTTTGCAATTTTTTCCTTGTCAATCGCGTAGGCTATTGCCTGTCTAACGAATTTATTTTTTAAAATCGGATCGGAAAGATTAAACCCCAGATAAGAATAAGTGGTACTGGGGGCCATCTCTATTTTAAGTTTAGGGTCTTTTTGAAGCCAGGGGATAGCGTCTGGCGGAAAGGCATTTTGAACCAGATCAATGTTGCCCTTTGAAAGTTCTAATAGACGGGTAGAATCTTCCGGGATAATCCGAAAGATGAGCCTTTCGAGTGTCGGTTTTCCTTCCGCAGGCGGCGGCCGCCCAAAATAATTGGGGAAGGCGCGAAGCTCCACCGCAGTATCGGGCGCGTAAGAAACAAAAGAGAAAGGGCCGGATCCAATCAGACGCGCAGAAAATTGTTCCGGGTCTTTTTCCACGAGATGTTTAGGAATAATGCCTCGGCCAATATCGGTGAGAAAAGGGGCGTGAGGTTTCTCTAAAATAAAACGGATTGTTGTCGGAGTGGGTGTTTCAATTCTTTTGATAATCTCATACGTTTTTTTATGGGGGGAAGCGGTTGCTTCATCCAAAATTGATTCGTAGGTATATCGAACATCTTCGGAGGTGAGCAGGTGTCCGTCATGAAAGTGAACATTATTTCGGAGGTAAAACGTGTAGCGTGTATCGTCTTTGATCTCCCACCGTTCCGCAAGATCGGGAACAATCTCTCCCTCTTTATTGAATTTCACAAGGGAACTAAAAACAAGGTGGGCAATCCGTTCAGAATAGGCATCGGTCGCAAAACGCGGATCAAGCTGTTGTGGGGCAGAGTCTAATGCGATCACAAAGGGCTTATTCTGCGAGTCAGACGGCGAAGGCGCGGGGACACAGGCTGTGACAACAAGGGCAATGGCTCCGGCGCAAAGAGAAAGCGATAAGGGTTTCAAAATGATGAGGCCATTTGCATCTTCAATACTCTTATTTCAATTGCTTTACCTTCTATGATAATATCACCGAAACCGTTCAATTTCAAGAAAACAGGGTTTATGAATTTTACGATATTGAGTCATGCGGGGCTTTGCGTTGAACATAAAGGTGTGCGAATTGTTTCAGACCCGTGGCTGATTGGGTCATGCTACTGGCGCAGTTGGTGGAACTTTCCCGAACCACCCCCATCGTTGGTCGAAAATCTAAACCCTGATTATATTTATCTAACCCATTTGCATTGGGATCATTTCCACGGCGCATCTCTCAAGAAATTGTTCTCTCCGAATGTCCGCATCCTTATTCCTAAAGTGCCTACAAAAAGAATGGTACTAGACCTAAACTGGCTGGGCTTCCACAATGTCACTGAAATTCCACATGGCGGCCAAATACAATTAGGAGAAGATTTCACACTGCATTCATACCAACTCGGCCCAGGGGTAGACAGCGCCATGCTCTTGCAGGGGGGCGGGGTAACGCTTTTTAATTGTAACGACTGCAAACATTTTGGTCTGCCGTTGCGGCAAATTACCAATAAATTCCCAAAAATTGATTTTGTGCTGCGCAGTAATTCCAGCGCCTCGGCCATCCCCTACTGCATCAAGGGGCATGAGATCGCCTTTCCGAACCTTCGCTCCCAACAAGACTATGTCGAAGAGTTCAGCCGATTTGCACTCTTTGTCGGGGCACGCTACGCCATTCCCTTTGCCAGCAACCACTGCTTCCTTCATAAAGAAACCTTTCAATACAATAAAAAGGCAGTCTTTGCCGAGGATATCCCGCCTTACTACAAACAACTTGCAGAGGCGTATCATCGTAAGAGCGAGTGTGTTGTCATGGTGCCCGGTAGCGCATGGAGTCAATCGGACGGATTTGATATTGTTCCTTTTGATTACACCCAAAAGGATGCCTATATGCAAACGCTTCTCTTGCGCCATGCGGACAAACTTTCAGCGCAATATGAAAAAGAGGAAAATACGATGGCCGACTTTCAACTTTTCAAAACCTATTTTGAGGGTTTCTTAAAGGCAATCCCTTCATTAGTTCGAAAATGGATGATGTCCAACATCATGTTCCGAACCCACGACCAACAAGGCGAACACAACTGGCTTCTCAATATGACAACCTGCACTGTGGAAGATGCATCAAAGGCTATCGGCAGAAAGGATTGCATTGTGCTGGAAACATCTGCGCTTATCCTAAATGAGTGTGCCAGAATCCGAATGTTTTCAACGTGGACCCCTTCTAAGCGTTTGAGCATACATCTGCCGTCTCCCGCACATCTCAAGCAATTGCGATTACTGTTCCAGCTCTTAGACCTCTATGAGGTTGACATTATTCCATTGCGCAAAAACTTTTCTTTGCGCTCCCTGCAAAACCATTGTCTCCGTTGGCGCGAGGCGATAGAATTGCTTCGGCTGATTTTCAAACACAAAGTCCTTGGGCGTCCATTTATACCCGCTAATTTGTATCCCCTCTAATTTTATGGAACGATCAGAAAATCTCGCAGGGCACGTTGCCCCCATCGTTGTTGATCTTGACGGAACCCTCGTTAAAACCGATCTGCTTTTAGAGAATATTCTGCTCTTTCTCCATCGTTATCCCTTGCGATTTTTTAAACTCATTGCATGGCTATTTTCGGGGAAGGCCGCCTTCAAGCGGTACCTTGCGGAAACG
The DNA here is from genome assembly GCA_964373975.1 of uncultured Nitrospirota bacterium. Lineage (GTDB taxonomy): Bacteria > Nitrospirota > Nitrospiria > SBBL01 > SBBA01 > JACPZM01. Next base: position 3,151 of record CAYJXH010000046.1, read on the forward strand.
GTTTTGCCGGATGTGACTTTGTTGCCCTATCATAAAGAACTTTTAGATTGGCTTATAAAGCGCCGGCAGGAAGGGAGGCGCCTTGTGCTTGCCACCGCGTCTCACAAGCTTATTGCCGATAAGGTCGCGGAACACCTAACCCTCTTTGATGAGGTGATTGGCACGGAAGCAATAAATTTTGCGTCGGAAAATAAACGCGATCTGTTGGTGCGACGATATGGCGAGCGGGGTTTTGAATATGTCGGCAATTCCTCTGCGGATCTGCCTATATGGAAATCGGCCTGCGCGATTCATGTTGTCAATCCAGAAAAGGGTGTGCTCACTGCCGCAAAAAAAATCGGCCCCATCGGAATGCTGTTTGATAACCGCCCACCCTATTATCGTGTATTGATAAAATCGTTGCGCTTGCACCAATGGGTGAAAAATTTGTTGATCTTTGTTCCACTGCTTGCGTCGCATCGGCTCATGGAAGGCAAACTCTTATGGAGCGGACTGGTGGCGTTTGTCTCCTTTGGAACGTGTGCATCAAGCATCTATTTGATCAACGACTTGCTGGACCTGCCAAACGATCGGCGACACCCCACAAAGTGCAATCGCCCGCTGGCCTCGGGGTCGCTTCCAATTCTGCACGCGTTGTTTCTAATACCGGTTTTGCTTTCTGCTGTGCTCGCGGCGTCGCTTTGGCTATTGCCGATGCGGTTTGCGGGTATGCTGATGATTTATACACTTCTTGCCGCCGCCTACTCCTTGAGGATTAAGCGTGTGGTGATGCTCGATGTGATTACACTGGCATCGCTCTATACCCTCCGTGTACTTGCTGGGACAGTAGCACTGTCCATGATGATTACTTTTTGGATCCTTGCCTTTTGCCTATTTATATTTTTAAGTCTTGCCTTTCTTAAACGTTATACAGAATTGCGTGATGTTCGGAAAAAGGATCAAATAGATTCCGGTGCCTCCTCCGGCAGGGGTTATTATCCTTCCGACTTGGAGTTAATGGCGACATTAGGCGGTGCGTCAGGTTACACCTCTGTCTTGGTTTTTGCGCTTTATATCAATGAAGCCGCCTCTGGGGCACTCTATCGTTCTCCAGGGTGGATGTGGGTAGCATGTCCATTGCTTCTCTATTGGATTAGCCGAGTTTGGCTGCTGGCGAATCGTGGACAAATGAACGACGACCCGATTGTTTTTGCACTGCGTGATCGTACGAGCTGGGGAATCGCCCTCTGTTTATTCATTGTTTTTGCCATGGCGACTTTCTAATGCGTCCCACCAGTTCATGGGGAAGATATCCCTATCACCCTCAAATCCCTTATGGGGTTTTCTGGCCAGAAGATGTGCCAAAGCGTTTGGCGGGCATTGCGGATTTAGGAGAGGGTGCGGCCTTGGCTTATGGCAAGGGCCGTAGCTATGGGGATTCGTGTCTTGCAGAATCGGGCCGTGTGCTTGCCATGGCAAGAATGAATCGCGTCTTGGCCTGCGACTGGAATTTGGGAATTGTCTTTGCGCAAGCCGGTTTAACCTTGGCGGAATTGATTGATATTGCATTGCCGCGCGGCTTTTTCCCACCTGTGACGCCCGGCACAAAGTTTATTACCGTGGGGGGTGCCGTCGCCAACGATGTGCACGGAAAGAATCATCATGTCCATGGTACTTTTGGCCGTCATATCAAACGTTTCATCTTATACCGTAGTGATGAAGGGGTTATCGAATGCTCTCCCTCTATAAGGCCGGAACTGTTTGCGGCAACCATTGGGGGTTTAGGTCTTACGGGTGTTATCTTGGCCGTGGAGGTTCAATTGCGGCAGGTGGCCTCTAATGAAATTGAACAATGCAACATTCGTTTTGATCACTTGGACGAATTTTTCGAACTTTCACAAGAGCAAGATAACGCTTATGAATACACGGTTGCATGGGTGGATTGTCTAGCTCGCGGGGCACAAACAGGGCGCGGGCATTACATCGCTGGAAATCATGCAAAGGAAGGCAGTCTGACACCCGCACCTCCTGGGCGGATGGGCATTCCAATGGATCCCCCTTTTTCGCTGGTGAATGCAATGAGTCTGCGTGTCTTTAATACCCTCTACTATCATCGTCAACAGAAGAAAAAGGTGATGAGCCGTGTGAGCTATGATCCCTTTTTTTATCCGCTTGATAAAATCTTACAATGGAATCGTTTATATGGTCGGGCTGGTTTTCAGCAGTACCAGTGTGCTGTTCCGCAAAAAGAGGGGCGCGAAGTGATTCGTGCTGTTATGAAGGAAATTGCCAAAAGCGGCACAGGGTCATTTCTGGCGGTGCTCAAGCGTTTTGGAAATCTTCCCTCGCCGGGGCTCTTGTCGTTCCCGTTGGAAGGGGTTACATTGGCACTTGATTTCCCGCAACGAGACGCAATCAATATCCGTTTATTTGCTAAATTAGACCGATTGGTGCATGATGCGGGCGGCCGATTATACCCCGCAAAGGATGCACACATGAGCGCGACCGATTTTAAAAAAGCCTACCCGGAATGGGAGAAGGTGGAAGCACTGCGCGATCGTCAACTTTTGTCTTTGTTCTGGAAACGGGTGACCCAATGAGGCAAAACATCCTGATTATTGGCGCGACATCTGCCATCGCTGAAGCCGTCGCTTTACGCTATGCCAAAGAATCCGCGCAATTTTTCTTGGTGGCAAGAAACAAATCTAAACTAGACGCGGTGTCTGCAAACTTAACCGCGCATGGCGCAAGAAGGGTGATAACCTTCGTGATGGACGCCAACGACAGCAACCTTCTGCCAGAAATGCTCGATGCCGGATGGAAGGCTTATAAAGTCATTGATGTTGCGCTTATCGCGCAGGGAACACTGCCTAATCAGTTGCGGTCAGAAACCGATATTCCTTATGCTATTGCAGAGTTTCGCACCAATGCGGAAAGTGTTATTACCTCCATGGCAGGCCTCGCAGAGCGATTCTCGCCGCAAGGCGAAGGCGTGATTGCTGTCATTGGCTCTGTTGCTGGGGATCGCGGAAGGGCCAGTAATTATCTTTACGGTTCTGCCAAGGCGGCTATCGAGACGTACGCTTCAGGACTGCGCGGACGGCTGTCTAGAACGGGTGTGCATCTGCTAACGATTAAGCCGGGCTTTGTCGCAACGGCTATGACGGCGGAACTTAATCTTCCCGCACTTCTCACGGTGTCGGCGGAGCATGTCGCACGCGATATTCATGAGGCCATCTTAAAACGAAAAGATGTTCTCTATACGCCATGGTTCTGGGCGATTATCATGCGGATCATTCGTTCTGTACCGGAGGTTATTTTCAAACGAATGCGGTTCTAGGCGGGACGCCGCCTTGCGGTATTACAGCCCCGTTGGGGCTGTGGGTGAAAATGAGTGTTGTTGGTTTATCCCTCCCCTTCAAGGGGAGGCTAGGTGGGGATGGGGTAATAGGAGATCGTTTCATGCAGGGGAAAATTGTTCTACCGGGGGGTGCGGGTCTTGTGGGACAAAATCTGGTTGCCCGTTTAAAAATAAAAGGCTATCAAAATATTGTGGTGATAGACAAGCACCGCGCGAATCTTGCGATCTTAAAAAAACTGCATCCTGACGTGACCGTTCTGTGTGCTGATCTGTCCGAACCCGGATCATGGCAGAAACACTTTGCGGGGGCAGAGGCTGTGGTGATGTTACAGGCGCAAATCGGCGGCAATGATCCGCAGGCATTTGTTCGTAACAACGTTACTGCAACGCGGTTAATCCTTCAAGAAATCGTGTCTAACAAAATACCCTATTTGGTGCACATCAGCTCGTCGGTGGTGGAGTCGGTCGCAAATGACGACTATACCAATACAAAAAAAGAACAAGAGCAGATGGTGCAAGATTGCAATCTCCCCGGTCTGATACTTCGCCCCACCTTAATGTTCGGCTGGTTTGATCGAAAGCATTTAGGATGGCTGTCCCGATTTATGAAAAAAGTGCCCGTGTTTCCTATTCCCGGCAATGGCCGTTATATGCGGCAACCGCTTTATGTCGGAGACTTTTGCAATATCATTATCAGTTGCATTGAGAATAAAATAAACAATGGCGTACACAATATCTCCGGGCATGAGCCAGTGGATTATATTGATATCATTCGCGAGATCAAACGGGCGACCTCTGCAAAAACGGCCATTGTGCAGATTCCCTATCGCTTGTTTTATCTGCTTCTTTTTGTCTGGGGCTTGTTTGATAAAGACCCGCCATTTACCACGCAACAGTTGTCTGCCTTGGTCTCAAAAGATGCGTTTGAGGTGATAGATTGGCCACAACTTTTTGGCGTCCCGTATACATCATTTGCAAAAGCGATTGATGAAACCTTTCAAGATCCAATTTATAGTAACGTCATTTTGGAGTTTTAAAAATGGAATCCCAGAAAGTTGCCGTTTTAGGCGCAGGCCCTATGGGATTGGCTGTAGCGTATCAACTGGCACAAGACGGGCATCAGCCGGTTCTTTTTGAAGCAGATGACCGCGTGGGCGGCATGACCGCTACGTTTGATTTTGGCGGCCTCACCATTGAACGGTTCTATCATTTTCATTGCATTTCAGACACTGCCTTTATCGACATGCTGGTGGAATTGGGCATTGCCGACAAGATGCACTGGGTTTCCACAAAGATGGGCTATTGGTATCAGGGATCGCTTCAGCCTTGGGGGAACCCGATCGCATTATTACGGTTTAAGGGATTGGGTTTTATTGCAAAATTTCGCTATGGCCTACATGCCTTTTTATCCACAAAACGGGAAGACTGGCGGCCGTTAGACAAATTAGAAGCAACAAGCTGGATCAAGCGATGGGTAGGTGCGGAGGCGTATGAAGTCTTGTGGCGGCGGCTTTTTGATTACAAGTTTTATGATCAAGCAGAGCAACTCTCTGCCGCATGGATTTGGAGCCGCATCCGTCGTATTGGCCGTTCGCGGTATAGTTTATTTCGGGAAAAGCTAGGTTATTTGGAAGGTGGCTCCGATACACTTCTACAAGCAATGAAGGCGGCCATTTTAGCCCACGGCGGGGAGATACGGTTGAAAACCCCGGTCTCAAAAGTTGTCATTGAAGCGGGTGTCGTTCGGGGCGTTCTGGTTGGCGAGAACATAGAGGTTTTTGATAAGGTGGTCAGCACGATACCGTTGCCTTTTGTGCCCAGAATAATGCCGGACTTGCCAAAAGCGATATTGGAAATGTTTTCGTCGGTGAAGAATATTGCGGTGGTCTGTGTGATTGCCAAGTTACGCAAATCGGTGACCGAGAATTTCTGGCTCAACACGAATGACAACGAGATGGATATTCCTGGATTGGTGGAATACAGCAATCTTAGGCCAATGGATCAACACGTTGTGTACGTGCCGTTCTACATGCCGTATGAGCATCCTAAGTTTAAGGAGCCAGACGCAATTTTTCTGGATAAAGTGAAACGTTATTTAATGAAGATCAATACGGCTTTGACCGATGAAGATTTCGTGGAGATGCGTGCCAGTCGTTATCGCTATGCCCAGCCGATTTGCAGTCCGAACCACTTGGCGACACTGCCGCCTGTTGCTTTGCCCATCAAAGGGCTGTGGGTGGCCGATACCTCTTATTACTATCCAGAAGATCGCGGTATTTCGGAGAGTATCGCCTTCGGCAGGAATATGGCAAAAATGGCCGTGCAGGAAGTGGAAAACACGCGGTGACCGTTTTAGCGGATAAGCGAACGTCTCAATTTATTTTATTTTTACTGGCTGGCGGCATCGCGGCTTGCGCAAATTTTGGATCGCGCTTTCTCTTTAGCCTGTTTGTAGGGTATAAGTCTGCAATTGTTATGGCGTATGGTGTGGGCATGATCACCGCATTTTTATTGATGCGGGGGCATGTATTTGAAGCGCAGGATAAGGCGCTGGCACCGCAGTTGTGGAAATTCGCAGGGATCAATCTGTTGGCGATATTGCAGACGCTCATTATCAGTGTTGCGCTCGCAAGTTACGTCTTTCCTGCATTGGGTGTTGTAAAAAGTGCGGAGGCCTACGCGCATTTCGTGGGTGTTTTGGTTCCCGCAGTCACCAGTTATTTCGGCCACAAACTGCTAACGTTTTCTTAGGAGCCGCGCCAGAATCGGAATAGTTTCCAGTCTGAATCTGGGACAGACGCGACAAAGCGTAATCGGTCATCCTGTATTTTCCCCTCGTATAGGGGGGTGAGGGCTTCCCTTGGTGCAGGGAGTAAAAGATAATTCGCCCCATATTTCTCTGCAACCGCATAGATAACGTCTAGGCTCTCATTTGGAATCTGGATCGCTTTGTGTCGCGTGGAGTGATAGACCTCCCACGGGTCTCTGGTCATAATCACGACATCTTTGACCCCTTGCTGATTCGCATCCTTTTCTATGAGGCTTTTGAGTTTCGTCAGTTTTTCACTTAAATGCGCAGTCGTATCAATCAACTGTTTCGTGTCCGAAATGTCGTGATAGACAAAC
>CAYJXH010000047.1:0-6703 GCA_964373975.1 uncultured Nitrospirota bacterium
CTGGTAACCTGCAAACACAACATGGTCTAAAATCCCCAAGGCTGTGGCTTCCTCTGTTAACGATTCTTTGAGATGCCCATCTCCAACAAAAAGAAATGTCACATCTCGCAGGGGTCGCACCCCTTTATAAAGTGTCAAAACCCCTTGTGCCGCCTTGAGTAAATAAGTGCATCCCTTTTCTATTTTTAGTGCTCCGACTGTTCCAACGACCCTATTTTCTTCTGGAATATTGAGTGCGGCCTTGATGCGACAATCAGCGGCGAGTGCTGGGGCCAGTCTCTTTATATTCAAACCATTATCAATCAACGTGATCTTTTTCCCTGGAATTCCAGATCGCAACATATCGGCTTCCACGCCTTCTGAAACGGCAACAATCTGGTCGAAAAATCGCATAACAAGACTATCCAAAAAACAATAGAGCTTCATTTTTATATTGGAGGTTAACCAATTGTGATTGGTAGCCACGAGAGGAATTGTGTGTCGTGTCGCAAGGAGTCCATAGAGGTTGGATTTATAGCCGTGAGAATGAGCAAGCGTTATTTTATTTTCTTTTATAAAACTTGCAATGCTGAAAATGGTTGCAAACCCGATCTTTCCGGAACAAGGAAAGACCGCTACTTTTAGTTTTAGCCGTTTTGCTTCTTTTGCGATTTCAAGATGCCGATTCTCTTGAGTCTCAATCACCCCCACCGTGACACGGCAGGTATCGCTTTGTATTCCCTCTGCAATTTCAAGCAACACCCGTTCTGCGCCAAAAAGGCCGCCACTGCTGATCAAATGAAGAATATTATAGGTGCAATTTGATTTCATTTGACAGGGGCCTTCTCTTTGAAAAATATCCTAAAAAAGGTCAGAAAGATTAACCAAACATCATAGAGGATTGAGGATTTCTGAAGATACTCCTTTGCGAGTTTTATTTTTTGGGGAAGCAGGATCTGTTCATAATATGCCTCTGGATTGTCTTGATGCTGAAGCAGTGTCTCTTCGTCTCGGAATAGAATCGAGGCAAGATCAGTCACGCCGGGTCTTTCCGTTAAAATTTCCTGATAGTCCTTTTTGTAGAGCATGACATATTTCTCGACTTCGGGTCTTGGGCCTACGAGGCTCATCTCCCCTTTAAAAACGTTGATAAGCTGGGGTAGTTCATCTATTTTTGTCTTCCTTAGCATTCGGCCTACACGGGTGACCCGTTTATTTCCGTCAATGGTAATCAGCGGCCCGCGTAAGGAAGCATCTTCCACCATGGTTCTAAATTTGTAGATGGAAAAAGGGTAAAGCCCTCTTCCTAGTCTCTTTTGCCTGAAGAATACCGGCCCGCGACTGTCTAAGCAGATCAAAACAGAGACACACAAAAAAAGCGGGAAAAGAAGGCATAACCCGACTGTAGAGAAAAAGAGGTCAAAAAGACGTTTTATCATACAGCGTTACTCTTATTAAGTGGGTTCCCCGTTAACAAAGGGAGGTTGGGTGGGGCGTTTAATTCATTATCTTCAAGGGCGAATGCTTCCAATTCAGAGGTTATAATGCCTTGATCTACGAGACCCCATAAGATCCAAAAATAACCGCCCAATACCAAATAAGACCATCGGTCGCCAAACGCATTCGTGACCATAACGGCAATCGTTGTGCCCAGAAACGAAAGCCCCAATCCTCGATAAAAAGAACTGCTCCCCATCTGAAAGAGTTTCCATCCCTGACGAAGGGCTTTTCCGAGGAGGAGACAAAGCACGGTTATTCCTATGAGTCCCTGTTCAGATAAAACTTTAAGATAGTAATTATGCGTGTCTGTGAGATGGGCCTGAATGGCAGTCATTTTCATATAAAACCCATTATAGCCCAGACCTAAAATGGGATTCTCCATAAAGATGTTAATGGCCCCATCCCAGAGATTAACACGTTCCGATGCGGAAGACTCAAGCTCCCCGGACGCTGTTTTTGTCATGGTAATGCGTTCTACTACGGTAACGGGCAGGAGTGTGTTCCATGTAAAAATGATTACGCCAACGAGGATTAACAAACTGCGCTTGTGAATAAAGCCGTAGAACGTTAATGCGACCATGGCCGCCGCGTACGCACCGCGTGAATAGGAAAACAATACAGCATAGATGCAAAAAAAGATGGTCATGCCAAATAAAATCTTAATGCGGTTGTCCTTTTCAAAGAAAAAACATCCCAGCATGGCGGTGGCATAATGTACCATAAATGCCCCGTAATGATTGGAACCCAAACTGACGCGCCAAAAGGGGCCGTCATATCGGTTCTCCTCTGAAAAGGCGTCCCCGGCTACGAAGGCGCGAAAACCTCTTAGCCCGATAAAGAGCAAAACCAAAGAGATCAACACGACGACCCGCTTATGTTCCTTCTCCCCTTTAAAAGCAGTAACGGCCAGAAAATAGAGTAATATCATTTGGGCAAAGTCTTTCCATTTTATGAGGACGGGATTGTCTGTTGTGATAGGCATTGGCAGGGAAAAATTAATGCTCACCATCCAAAGCGAGACATAACTCAACATCAAGTAGACCAATATAATGGCCCGACTGCCTGTTTTTTCAAACCCTTTTTTCTGAAAAATAATACCCAATAGAACGCAAAAAATGGAGATATCCAGCATGTCTTCCCCCATCGGGAATGCGTAGAATTGATAATAGACATTGGGCTGTGGGAGCAAGGCAACAATGAGAAGCAAGCCCCACTCTGCCCTTTTAAAAACAGACAAGACGGTAATGAGTATCCAGACGCCGTAAAGAATGGTCGGGAGAATGGCTTTTAAAAAAAGAATAATTGCGGCTATCACGATGCCCCCTTATTAAAGCGGCTTAATCCTTGCCGCCCTATTGTGATTAGGTTATTGCGAACTTCCTTTTCTTTATACAAAACACCCGGAATAATAAGCAGGATGCCGCAAATGACCTTCACAATAAGGTTGATCAAATGCGAGCCTGTCTCAATTTGAGAAATAACTAAAAACATTACCCCGGACAAGACACAATAGTAGAGCGTATGCGCCATGCTTATTTTAATTGCTATGTAACGGGTTGAAAAAAAGACCGTGAGGGTAACGACAATGATGTATCCGACTAAACTTGCTATCGCCGCCCCCATCAAGCCATATTTTGGAAGGAGGAGCAGGTTCATGGAGATATTGATCACAAAGCCTACGAATAAAATGGCGGACATTTGTTTTGTTTTTTTTTGCAAAAATAGACCGGCAGAAAAGAGGCTGTTCATTCCAAAGCAGAATGAACCCAACAGAATAATGGCCGAAAAGGTTGCGGCAGATTCATATTTTGGGCTGGCAAGGGCGATAAAAAGATCTCTTGAAACTGCAAGATATCCAAACCATGCGGGAATCAGAACAATCAGCATATAGTGCGTGACCTTACTTAAAAATGCCTCTGTCTTTTCCCTCCCCTCATTTTTATAGGTCGTAATGTAGAGCGGGACCATTGATGAGGTGAGCGAGAACATTATGACAGCAGACAGGTAAAATGCCATGTTATGTCCCACAGAATAAATGCCCAATGCCCCTTCGCCTTGGAAAGCAAGGATCAAATAACGATCGACATAAGACAAGAGAAGATAAGATATTTCGGACAATAATAACGGGAAGCCAAATCCAAATAAAGCAAGAGCGAGACTGCCAGAGACCTTGCGTATATTGACGTTGTATTTTGAGAAAAACCATGCAAATAGCACGAGAGAGACACACGCTTCGCCTAAAACCAAGCCAATAAAATAACCCGAAAATTGCCGTCTCACATAGAGGATCATCAAAATAGAAAAGAGGATAGGACAGCCCCTCTCAATGACGAGTATGATGTTATAGAGTATTGTCTTCCCCGATATTTGGAGTACATTTTGTACGATCATGTTCATAGGATGTATAAAGACATAGACAGACATGATCGTCAGGTAAGGAATATAGGCCTCTCGAAAGCCGAGATAGGCTGGGGCAAATTGCAAGACAACAAGATATAGGACAACTGAAATCGAGACTGAAATCAACCCTCGGAAAAAAATGGTAGAAGAAAAAATAGCGCGTTGATCTTGCGTATCATTGTATTCCGTGTAAAATCGTACGATTCCGCCTGACAGGCCCCCTTTTGCAATGGCCACGACCAAGGCTATGGTTGTTGCCACAAAGCTCATGATCCCGTACTCTTCTTGGGTCAGTATCCTTGTAAAAATGGGAAAACTAATCAATCCAAAGAGTGTTGCGACCACTCGGCCGGTAAAAAAATGACTGTAATGAATGATGAATTTCTTGACTGAAGCCATTTTTATTTCTTAATTTATTTCTTGCAAAATTGACGAAAGAGACTTTCGTATTCGCTGATCATTTTTTCTAAACTAAACAATCTTTCCACGCGTTCTCTTCCGGCCATGCCAAACTGCCGCGCCATTTTTTTATCTGTTAATAATAATAAAATGGCTTCATAAAGGGCGTGCGCATTACCGGGCGGAACCAGAAGCCCGGTTTCTCCATGGCGTACCGCCTCGCAATTTCCACCGACATCGGTCGCGACGACGGGTTTTTCGGATGCCATATATTCTAAAAGAACATTTGAAAATCCTTCGCTTAAAGAAGAAAGCACGGCCACGTCAAATAAAGAAATCAAGTCCGCGACATCCAGACGATGTTTTAAAAAATGAACATTTTTCGCAAGATGCCGTTCTTTGATCAGGGCATCAAGAATTATTTTCTCTCCCATATCATGGCCGATGATAACAAATTGCGCATCGGCGTAGTGCTTTACAATGAGGCTGGCCGCTTCGATCAGATAAACAACCCCTTTTATTTTCCGCAAGTTGGCAATGATGCCGATAATCGGCCCGCGACCATCAATTCCAATGGATTCGCGTGTAAGACTTTCTTTTTTCTGTGTGCCGTATTCAACGAGGTTAATGCCATTATAAATGGTGATCTTAGGAAAAGTTTCATCCTTTGGAAACCATTGATAAGCGATGACTGCGTTTTTAACAGCATCGCACACCGACACGACCCCATTGAAATATCTTCCACATAAGCGATAGGCGATCGCATGGTGCCGCTTTGTTTTAAAGCCCATATCTCTTCTATTTGTAACGACCGGTACACCGCAAATTTTAGAAACAATCAGTCCGTAGAAGTCGGATGCCTCGTGGTAGGTGACAATGAGGGAGATGTCATGTTCTTTGATAATCTTTCTCAAATAGAGGATATTCTGAAGGCCGTATTTCGTATAAATACCCCCCTCTAAGAGCGGATAAATAGGGAAACCCATCGTCTGCAGTTCCTGCGACAGTCTTCCCGATGTTAAACAGGCAACATGGATTTTGAATTGTTCTCTGTCTGTGTGGGTTAAAAGACGCGTCACCGTGCGCTCCGATCCACCCATCTCCATATAGACATCGGTGATAATGAGTATGTTTTTTATTTTAGGAGGCGATAATAAAATGACGGATAAACTCCACCTGTTTTTCGAGTAGTTGCGTTGTCGTATCTCTTTCCCGCAATGGGGCTGAAACGATAACGACCGATCCGCTCGTGTGCCTTTTCGTCAGGGCGTTCCATAGGGTAAGCCATTTGACATCAGTCCATTTTGAAACCACCTGACCCTCCATTTCGTACCAGAATAAAATAAGATGCATCCGCTCATTTCTTTTATAGATACCTTTATTCACGCGAATCGTCCTGTTTTCTGCAATGGGAATCATAATTGCTTCGGCCCCTTCATGGAGTCTTGCCGTTGTAATATCAATCAGTTCCGTGCCCGGAGATTGACGCTCAAAATAAGCGGTGTAAACATGCAGTTCAACTCCTGCCGGGTCTTGATAAACGGCCATCGCTTCCTGATTCGCTGTCTCCATACGGATAGGGAACGCCAAAACGAGAGGAACCACTTTATGCCAATGGGCTACAGGATCATTATACGGATGTTTCTTCCAGGGGATTTTAATCGGTGCGAAAGCAAAAGAGGCCGCCGCCGTTATAAACAAGATAATAATCATTGCGGTTAGGCCCTGATGCGCACGATCTGAAATCAATATCCCCTCGATTCTATGCGGGAAAAAAACCAAGAGCCTACAAAAAGGGCAATAAATCCGATCCATGCAATGACCACCCCCTCAAAGATATGCAGAGGCCCATGAATGGCATGTCCGAGACTTCCCAATATCCCTGCAAAGGCAACGCGGACGGCATTGGCCAAAATGGCGATGATAACCGCCGATAAAACCAGAGCGCATTGCCATTTTACATGCTTTAAAGACAGATAAGCCAAAGGCATTCCAACGGCAATAATAGCGGTTAAATAGTTTAGGCCGCTACAAGCCTTCGCTACTTCAAGCGTTATATGGGGAAGCTGTATATATTCATCCTGTAAGAAGGCTGGAAATCCGAATAGATTAAGGAGGGAGGTTCCCATTTGCGCGGTAAAAAGCTGTAACGGCCAATGCACCTTCTGTAATAAAAGACGGTCAATGGGGATCATAAACAGCAAATAGGCGATAGGGAAGCGCCATGCCGAAAGAAACGGGCGGCCAAGCAGGAGTAAAACGGTTCCGGCAAGTGTGGTTATAAATGAGAGGGCTTCGAGCGTCATGATGTTCCCAAATCGCCCCAGAAGGAACATCCCCATCGAAAAAACAAGCACGAAAATGCCAAGGATAAGATCGGACGCGGGCAGTTTTGTTGCCCAATTCGTTTGTTCTGCCGTTTGTT
>CAYJXH010000047.1:6803-9236 GCA_964373975.1 uncultured Nitrospirota bacterium
CGTTTGTTCTGCCGTTTGTTTTGTAAAGATTAAATAAAGGCTGATGGGAATGATTAAAAAGCCATGGGCGTAGACATCGGACCCCCACCATACCTTAACGAGGGCAGAGAATGTGGGGGTGTAAAGCAATATCAACAGGGCGGCAACAACTCCCGTACCCCACCGTTTCATCTTGCTCCCATCCAAAATAGGCTCTCCCTACGATAAATGCTATAAATCTATACTAGGGTTCCCCATGGTGTCAATTTATATGCCTTCCTGAACAAAAATGGGGGAGGCCTTGATTTCCAAAATTTGAATCTTATATAGGGTACATCCTTTTGAGGTTAAAAGTGAGGTTAAGAGCGAGGGTAAAAGGACGTTACATTCATCGTTAACAAAACATTAAAGGAGGAAGAATGGCACAAGCAACACAAACGGCTGTTAACTTTAAGCCACTGAAAGATCGCGTTTTTGTAAGTTATTCCGCTGAACTTGAAAAGACAGCTAGCGGGCTTTATATCCCGGATGCCGCAAAAGAAAAGCCGCAAAAGGGAGAAATCAAAGCGATTGGGAATGAAGTCAAGAATGTGAAAATTGGCGACGTGATCCTTTTCGACAAGTATTCTGGTAGTAAGATCACCATTGATAGTCAGGAATACCTCATCCTAAAGGAAGAGGATATCTTGGGTATTATCGAATAACCGCGAACAACCGTAGTGGCGAACCTATGTGTTCGCCCTAATTTAAATAAGTAAGGAGAAAAAGAATGGCAAAGCAGATTGTTTTTGGCGAAGAGGCCCGCGCAAGTATTTTAAGAGGGGTCAATAAATTAAGCAATGCAGTGAAGGCTACTTTGGGGCCTAAGGGTCGCAATGCGGTCATCGAGAAAAAGTTTGGTGCTCCAACCATTACAAAGGATGGCGTTACGGTGGCGAAGGAAGTTGAGCTAAAAGACCCGTATGAGAACATGGGGGCACAGCTTGTAAAAGAGGTTGCCAGCAAGACATCTGATGTTGCGGGTGATGGCACAACAACGGCAACGGTTTTAGCAAACGCAATCTTCCGTGAAGGGGTAAAGCACCTTTCTGCGGGCGGCAATGCGATGGACCTAAAGCGCGGCATTGATAATGCTGTAGATGTTGTCGTGGAAGAGTTAAAGAAGATGTCAAAGCCTTGTCAGGGCAAGAAAGAAGTGGCTCAAATTGGCACCATTTCAGCCAACAACGATGCGGCCATTGGTGATTTAATTGCCGAAGCGATGGAGAAGGTTGGAAAAGACGGCGTCATTACGGTAGAAGAAGCCAAGAGCATGACCACCTCTTTGGAAGTGGTTGAGGGGATGCAGTTTGATCGCGGTTACATCTCTCCCTACTTCGTTACCGATCCAGATAGAATGGAAGCAACGCTAGAAGATGCGTATATCCTGATCAACGAAAAGAAAATCTCCACGATGAAAGATTTGCTTCCCGTATTAGAGCAGGTTGCAAAGTTAGGGCGTCCGCTTTTAATCCTCGCGGAAGAGGTTGATGGCGAGGCTTTGGCCACCTTGGTTGTGAATAAATTACGCGGAACGTTGCAAGTCGCCGCAGTGAAGGCCCCCGGGTTTGGGGATCGGAGAAAGGCGATGTTGGAAGACATTGCTATCTTAACGGGCGGTCAGGTTATTTCGGAAGATCTAGGATTAAAACTTGAGAATATCAAGGTGACCGATTTAGGCCGTGTTAAACGGGTTACGATTGACAAAGACAACACCACCCTTGTAGAAGGTGCTGGCGATACCCATAAAATTCAGGGTCGCGTCAAGCAGATCAAGGCTCAAATTGAAGAGACCACATCCGATTACGATCGTGAGAAGCTCCAAGAGCGGCTTGCTAAGATCGTTGGCGGCGTTGCGGTTATCAATGTTGGTGCGGCCACGGAAATCGAAATGAAAGAGAAAAAGGCGCGTGTTGAAGATGCGCTTCATGCCACGAAAGCGGCGGTAGAGGAAGGGATTGTCGCAGGGGGCGGTGTTGCCTATTTGCGTTGTCTTCCGGCCTTTGCCACAATCAATGCCATAGGCGATGAAAAAGTCGGTGTTGAGATTGTCCGTCGGGCACTCGAAGAACCGATCCGTGTCATTTCTGAAAATGCAGGTGTTGAAGGCTCCATTGTCGTTGAGCGTGTTAAAAACGAAAAGGGCAACAATGGTTTTGACGCGCATACGCTAACGTATGTTGACATGGTTGCTTCGGGAATTATTGATCCAACCAAGGTTACGCGAACTGCATTACGCAATGCGGCCAGTGTGGCAGGTTTGATGTTGACCACCGAGGTGATGATTGCCGATATCCCAGAGGCAAAGGCTCCCGCAGGCGGCGGAATGCCGGGCGGTATGGGTGGCGGTATGGGCGATATGTACTAAATCGTCTACGACACTGAAACATTAAAATCCCCTCTATCATGGAAACA
>CAYJXH010000048.1:0-1653 GCA_964373975.1 uncultured Nitrospirota bacterium
CTTAACAATCCCCTTCAAAAAGGAGATTGCCTCGTCTCGATCTTTTACCCTTCCTGAAAGTTGCTCTTCGCGTAAAATCGCTAAATACTTTCCAACCTGGGGGCCAGAGGGAAGTGTCAGCAATGCCATGATCTCCCGCCCCGACAAGAGCGGCGCAGGCGCGGCGGTCTTGCCTTGCCCCAACGCCTTCATTTTTTCAAGCCGTGCTTTGAGCTGATAATAATGGCGCATTTCGGGGGTTTTAGAAAGCGGAATGCTTGCGTTCCCGTCGCAAAAGATAAGCCGCATAAGATTTTGACCGGGGGTCTGTGGATTTAAAAAATATTTTTCGATGGTGGCAGAGCGCATATCCTCCACATCCCCACAGACCAGAATCAGATGCTTCTCAATGAGCCATGCAACGGCATCTTCATCAATATAATATCGTGATGATCTTGGCATGGACGAAAGTTTCAGCCGTTTGACAATATCGCGCGCTATGCCAGCACCCACCTGATCGTGGCCATTAAAGCGAATCCGATCAACCCCGTCTTTTTCAGGCGTCTGTATCGTGGACGGTTTGCCCACATCATGCAGAAGAACAGAAAGGGCGATTTCCGCGCTAAAATCATGTTGAAATTCTTCCTTGAAGGCAGAAGAGGTCAATTGTGCCAACGCCAAACGGGTATGCATCCAAACATCCCCCTCGGAGTGAAATGTTAACGGTTGCGGACACCCTTTCATCGTAAGCAGTTCGGGCATCAATTCCGAAAAAGCACCGCTTTGATCCCAGAGATCAAACATGCGAACGGGATTGTAACAAAGCGCCTTTAAAAACTCTTTTGCAATCGTCTCCCTCGGCACAACAAAGGTGCCATCTTCTCTTTTTGCATTCAGGAAAGTTATTCTTTCAAAAAGCGCCTTTTGGGTTTCTGAATCAAAAGAAAAATCAAACTGGCAGGCAAAGCGAAGCCCTCGAAGCAATCGGGAATGGTCTTCTGAAAATCGGACGGAAGGCTCTCCGACGGCCCGCAACAGCCCTGCCTCTAAATCTTGTAATCCGTTAAAAGGATCCATCAGGCAAAACTGTTTCATATCGAGCGCCATCGCATTCACGGTAAAATCGCGCCGTTTTAGATCTTCCTCTATCGGCAAATTTGGATTGGTTTCTATTTCAAAATCGCGGTATCCGCCTTTGTAGGAAAATGACCGTTCGGTGCGGGGGAGAGCAATATCAATTTCATCAATGTCGCCTGACGGTATGAATTTATAGACGCCGAAGTTCTTCCCGACGAAGTTTGCCCTACCGTGCTGGCTTAAGAAATGGTGTAGCTTTGATGCGGAAACGTTCCGAATGAGAAAATCAGCATCTTTTGTGTTGCGGCCCAAAAGGAAGTCACGAACAGCACCCCCCACTAAATAGACTTCCCCATCAGAAAAATAATTTTCAAAATCAATCAGAAATCGGTGCGTTGATTTAAGTTCTCGCGCCTTTTGTAAAAGATTTTCGATAGAATAAGGCATTAACAAAGCATAAAGACCCTTAGAGGGAAAAGAGAATCTCCCCCTAAGGGCCTTACATGGATTCCTAACGAACTGGCGGTCTCTTTAGTGAGCCGCTGGTGCTTCAGCCGCTGGTGCTTCTGCCGCTGGTGCTTCAGCCGCTGGTGCTTC
>CAYJXH010000048.1:1753-3630 GCA_964373975.1 uncultured Nitrospirota bacterium
GCCGCTGGTGCTTCAGCCGCTGGTGCTTCTGCTGCTGGTGCTTCTGCTGCTGGTGCTTCAGCCGCTGGTGCCGCTGGTGCTTCAGCTGGTGCCTCTGCCTTCTTGTAGTTACAATTTGCCAAGCCAAGAGCGATTAAAAAAACCCCGACAAGTTTGATACCATTTTTCATCTTCATTCTCCCCTTCATTTTAAGTTTATTCGAAATGGCCATACAAACAAAAGGCCAAAAAGCCAAAAGTTGTATACCCACTCCCACACCCCCACATACCCACTCCCACGGTCACAGCCTGTAACAGCCTTTCGACCGAGCCCCCCTTACAAAATGGGTATAATTATTTAACATATTGTTTTCTATTCTGTCAAGCACGTCTTTTATAATTTTGTTGATTTAAAACACCTTATCAATATAAAGTGGGTTGATGCTTATTTCACACGATCAGATAGGGGCAGTTGATGCTTATTTCATCGGATCACGATCCTATAGGAGCACAGAATGAATATGGGAAGTAAGATACTCATTGTGGGCGCAGGCGCGGTGGGCGGCTACTTCGGGGCCTGCCTTTGTCGTGCAGGACTTGATGTTACGTTTCTTGTTCGACGTCAAACCTACATCAAAATTGCAAAAGACGGGCTTTCTATTAAAAGTCCGTTAGGGGATTTCGTGGTTCATCCGCCTCTCATTCAAAATATCTCCGAAATTTCTTCTGTAGATCTCGTTATTCTTTCTGTAAAATGTTATGACTTGAAAGAGACGTTAGAGACCATAGCCCCTCTTGTTTCTGCCGGTGCAACCGTTTTAACGCTACAAAACGGCGTTGATTCGGAAGAATTAGCACTCGCTTATTTTAAACAAGATTGTGTTATCGCCGGAGTTGTCTATATCACGGCACGATTGGCAGAACCGGGGCTTATTGAACATTTCAGGAGGGGAACCATTGCGTTAGGGGAACGATCCGGCGAGAAAAGTGAACGCGCCCTAAAGATTCATGCGTTAATTACACAATCTAAAATCCCCTGCCATTTGACGCAACAAATTCTAAAGGAAAAATGGGAAAAACTTTGCTGGAACGCAACATTTAACCCCCTTTCCGTTATTTTAGACCATCCTCTTTCTTTAGTCCTAAAATCCAATGACCTTTTGGAGATTGTGCGACAGGGGATTCGTGAAATCATTGCCGTCGCGGCGTCAGAAGGCATCTCTCTTCATTCAGATATTATTGAGGATTCGATTTCCGCTACCCACGCCCTTCAAGACCATTACACCTCAATGTATGAGGACTATAAAAACGGGAATCCAACAGAGATTGAACATCTCAATGGAGATATTATACGCCGGGGCGAGAAATTTGGAATTCCCACGCCCACCCATAAAATGCTTTACGCCCTCGTAAAGGGATTGGAGTTAAAGCGGCAACATCTCGTTGATAGAGGGGCTGGATCGGTGTAGGGGCGAACTGTGTGTTCGCCCCTATTAGTAGGGCAGACACGCAGGTCTGCCCCTACCGCAACAACGCATTAAAACTCAAAGTTTGTGGTGATTTTTCCTTTGGCTGTTACGTCAATTTGAGCCACTTTGAATCCTAGCTTGGGGTGAAACGCTTTTACTTCGTATTTCCCTGCTGGAATCCCATCAATGGAAAACGTTCCGTCATCGTTCACGATGGCATAATAGGGGTTCTCTACCGGAAGGGCCCACGCATTCATGTAATTGTGCTGATCACACTCTACCTTCATAAACACGTCTGTCTTCTTAAACCAGATTGGCTTGACCTTTTCCGTAATGTTTCCTCCCTTTGATGGGAGGGGCTTGTTAAAAATGGTGGTGCTCATCGGCCCAACCATCGAATACCCATGCGGGTTATGTAAAATACCGGCA
>CAYJXH010000048.1:3730-9120 GCA_964373975.1 uncultured Nitrospirota bacterium
CCGTCGGTATCTGTTTGAGAGCAAAACTTAGGTTGCGGAAACTTCGCAAAATCAAACTTCTCTGGAGCAGGCTGTGCGCCTTTGAAAGAGACCTTACCCGTTAGGGTTCCCCCATCCACTACGGGTGCTTCCGTATAAGCGGCAAACGTCACGGCACTAAATACAACACTCGAAACCAACGAAATCGCAAACGACCTTGTAAACAAACGCATTCTTTTTTCCTTTCTTTGTTTTATAGATTATAAAGGGAGTATCCCCCCTTACGAGAGGTTATTATAATAGGGGGAATGGGGGGACTGTCAAGAGATTATTACCGCAACACCTGCCGAACCTTTTTCGCGTGAAATGAGGCTGATTTAGCTGACGCCAAAGCGGCCGAAAGATTCCCCTGCCTTCCCAATTTTATTGCTTCCTCCGTTGTCTTGCGCGTTGCCATAAGGCTCTTTTGTAATTGGGGCTTTCTCATTTTTTTTATATCGCGTGAGAGCTTGTCTATCTCGATAATCATCTTTTCTCCATGATCAACAATCTCGTGAATATGCCCCTCCGATCCATGAAAAACCATCTCCTCGGAAAGATGATATATCTGGTTTGCGGTCTGTAAAAGATGATCGTCGCCGAGGGCGTGGCTTGCACCACCTAAAATAAAAATCAGGATAAGAGAGAGAAGACGTTGCATTTTCAACGCCTAGTATTGTAGAAATAGGGCTTATGAGTCAAGCCCCACCGCACAAAATCTATCTTACGCTGATAGCAGTTCTTCTACTCATCATGACAGGGAGAGAAGTGTCCGCTTCTTTTTTTGTACAACAAGGAGAAGTCAACGGGAACGGTCTTTGGGGGGTTCATTTTATCTCTCCTACAGAAGGATGGGCTTCGGGCGCCGAAGGGGTTATTCTGCATACCACAGACTCCGGCAAGACATGGCGCGTTCAATACAAAAATACGCAAGAACGATTTTCAGCAATCTATTTTCCAACGCCATTAACTGGATTTGCTGTGAGTTGGACCGGGGCAATATTTTCAACAGTGAACGCAGGCAAAAACTGGGCTGAAAAGGCAACCCCAATAAAGGCGTGGTTATGGGACACCTATTTTGTAAATAGCAAAATCGGTTTTGTCGTTGGCAACGAGGGGGTTATTCTTCAAACAAAAGACGGCGGCAATACATGGAAGATTTTGCGGCATGACGTATCGGCTGGCCCCTATCTGGGTGTCCATTTCGTCAATGCAAAATGTGGCTTTGTAGTGGGATGGAACGGCGCAATCCTTCACACAGAAGACGGCGGGTTAAACTGGATTACGCAAAAAAGCGGGACAGGGGAGCCGTTGGAAGATGTCACATTTTACAATGCGAAATTAGGATGGGCAGTGGGACGGGGGGGGACTATTCTTCACACGGAAGACGGGGGAGAGCAATGGAACCATCAAGACAGCAAGGTAGATAGAATGTTGCTGACGATTGACATTAAATCACCTTCCATCGGTTTTATCACGGGGGGATCGGGAACATTTCTAAAGACGACCGATGGCGGCACGACTTGGAGCAAGGGGGCTCTTCCAACCGAAAAAACACTAGAAGCCGCTTCGTTTACAGATGCGAAAAATGGTTGGGCCGTCGGCTGGGGCGGCACGATTATTCATACCCAAAATGGAGGGGACACTTGGAAAACACAAAATTATGGGTTTTCCGACCGTTTTTTTAACATTCAATTTTTTGGAAAAAGCGGCTTTATCGTTGGAGAGTCGGGAACGATACTCCATACAGATAACGGCGGAGAAGACTGGAAACAGCAAGATTCCGGCGTACAGGAAGAGATTATCTCAATCTATTTTACTTCAAAAAAAGAAGGCTGGGCGACAGGAGAAGCCGGTCTGCTTTTGCATACGATAGACGAAGGGAATCATTGGATAAAACAACCGCAACTGATAGAGGCGACATTGCAAAGGGTTTTTTTTATAAGTCCAGAAATAGGCTTTCTCGTTGGAGACAAAGGGATTATCTTTAAAACGGAGGATGGCGGCAAAAAGTGGCGTTTTCAATTGAGCAACACCCTGGAGGCCCTCACCGATGTGGCTTTTACCGACAAACAAAATGGATGGGCAACGGGCAATTCGGGGACATTGCTTTATACATACGACGGAGGCAACAACTGGCAAGGATTTCCCCTTCCGACCAAAGCCTCGCTCAACCGAGTTTTTTTTAAGGGGGCAAGGGGATTTGTTGTCGGGGCGCAAGGAACCATTCTAACCACGAACGATCGCGGAAAAACGTGGACACCCCGAAACGCGAAAACATCCATGGGGCTTTGGGACATTTTTATGTTGGGAGACGTGGGATATGCCGTAGGCGATTTAGGAACCATCCTGCGCACAGACGATTTTGGAAAGACATGGAAGGCGACGGAAAGCACCGTTGCACAAAGGTTAAACAGCGTTTTCTTCCTCTCCCCCGACAAAGGGTTTGTTGTAGGCCGTGGGGGTCTTATTCTGAAATATACCCCGAATTAACGGGTGTTGCAAAATAGAATTTATAATTCTATAATGCATTTATGATTACACGGCGTTTTTTATCGCGGCTCACCCAATTATTACGGAGTTTTCCGCTGGTCTGTATCTTGGGTGCTCGCCAATGCGGCAAAACTACTTTCATCAAGAGTGCTTTGCCAAAATGGCAATACCTTGACTTGGAAAAACCCTCTGATGCCGCCTCGGTATCAGAGGACCCGGAGGCCGCACTTGAGCGGCTGGGGTCGCGTTTTATTCTCGATGAAGCCCAGCGGTTGCCAGCCATCTTTCCAACTTTGAGGAGTTTTATTGATCTGCATCCAAACCGAGTTTCCCAAGGGGTATTGCTTGGGTCTGCGTCCCTTTCGCTCATCAATCAGATTTCCGAGAGCCTTGCCGGAAGGGTTGGGTTCCTGGACATGACGCCATTACAGTGGGATGAACTTCGTGGCACGCGAAAAACACTGACGCTGGAAACCCTGTGGTACCGTGGCGGCTTTCCGACGGCTTGTCTTGCCTCGTCAAACGGCAAGCGTACCGACTGGTTTGAGGGCTACACGCGAACATTCATTGAACGGGACTTGGCGGCCCACGGAATTGCTGTTTCGGCTCCTCAAATGAGGCGGCTTTGGACGATGCTGGCCCATCTGAATGGGGCGATCTGGAATGCCTCGCAAATTGCGTCTGCACTGGGAACAAACTATCATACGGTGAATCGGTACACCGATATTTTGGAGCAGATGTTCCTGCTTCGGAAACTACAGCCCTACTTTGCCAATATTGGAAAACGGATTGTAAAAAGCCCAAAGATATATTTCAGAGACACCGGCCTACTGCACTACTTTCTGGGGATGCGAGAGCCTCAAACCCTTTCGGTTCATCCGGGGCGCGGAGCCAGTTGGGAGGCTTTTGTTATCGAACACCTCATTTCGGCCTTTCAGCAATTATTGCCCGGCTCTCAAGCGTTCTACTTTCGAACGGCTACGGGAACGGAAGTTGATCTCCTCATTGATAAGGGAGGGGCGCTTCTGCCTTTTGAAATTAAATTGCATTCAGCGCCATCGCGGAGCGACGTCTCTGGACTAATCTCTTGTATGCAAGATTTGAATCTCAACAGGGGATACGTGGTTTATCCGGGCCGTCTTGACTACTCCCTTGGCCAAGGGATTCGGGTTCTCCCTGCCCAAGAACTTCTGGCCTGGTCTGCCTCCCCGCATCAACTGATGCGCCTGTAGACTGTGAAACTTGTTTCATTATCTCTTGTTACGGTAGAATTCTGAAACAAGTCATGTTTCCCCAACGGTTGCGATAAAATGATTGATCTGTTTTCGGAATTTCAAACGTTCGTGTCCAAGCTTTCCAAACAGAGGATTGACTATGCCCTGTGTGGCGGATTAGCCATGGCCGTATACGGCATTGTTCGCGCTACAGTGGATATGGATTTTCTGATTCTTGTAGAATCGCTTGATGATGTGAAAGCAATCGCGCGAGAGATGGGGTATACTTTTGAGGCGCATCCAATGCGATTTGCTAGCGGGGCGATTGAAATACGACGTATCTCAAAAATAGATCCGGATTCGAATGATCTGCTGATGCTGGATCTCCTGTTGGTTACACCGTTGATTCAAGACGTATGGGAATCACGCACAGAGGTTCAATGGGAAAGAGAAAGGCTCTCTGTTGTGTCGAGGGAGGGATTGATTAAGCTAAAATCGTTTCGGGGGAGCGGCCAGGACAACGATGACATTGAGCGATTGAGGGGAATAGAATCATGAAGGTAGATATGTCCATTCAAGCGATTATCACCCGTCTTAAACGGGTTTCCCAATTACGCACCCTCTGTCTTTTATTAAACAAGACACGTGAAATACCCCGCCCCCGGATATTTGAAGATATTCCTTTTAGCGGTCGAATCGGTCACTGATAAGCAGTTTTCCAAAGGGCACTGATGGGTAAGGCGTGGAGTCTGGGACCAAATGAGATCGTCTCGGCACCCGTATAGAGCAATACTCCCCGATGAAACCGTTTGCCTGCGGTCTCGGCAAAAAATCGCAATGGTCTGAAATCTTTTTCCGTCAACGTTGATGTCGCCTTTACCTCAATCCCTACCAAAGCTCCGGCGCGGCTTTCCAAGACAATGTCTACCTCCTGTCCGCTGACTGCGCGGAAATGAAACAGAGCAGGAAGGGTCTTGCTCCACGTGATCTGTTTTTTTAGTTCCATGACAACCAAGTTCTCAAGCAGTGGCCCTTTCATCGTGCCATTTTGCTCAACTTGCTCTTTGCTGATACCAAGCAAATAAGTCATTAACCCGCTGTCGGAAAGAAAAATTTTAGGTGCCCTGACCAGCCGTTTGCCTAGATTAGCTGACCAAGCCGGAACGACTTGAATCAGAAATGCCATTTCCAAAAGTGCCAGATACCGCCTAAGGGTGGTGAGGGGAATTCCCGCGCTTCGAGAAAGCTCCGAGATATTCAGGAGTGAGCTGGCCCGCGCCGCCAGAAGACTCAATAGACGCGGCATTACGGTGAGGTCATCGATTGCGGCGATATCCCGAACGTCGCGTTGTAGAATAGTGGTGATGTACGACCCAAACCATCCGTGACGGCGTCCTTCAATCTCTTGGGCTACTGCCTCCGGATATCCTCCGCGCACCATCCGTTCAAAGAGTTGAGGCCATGATTCCCGCTGAGAAAGCGGGGGGGAAAGAGATTCTTGAAATAGGGCATCAACAAACCGTTCTCGGACTCCTTCACGCTCCCCCTGTGAGAATGGCCAGAGTGTTAGTATTCCCATGCGGCCAGCCAAGGTATCGGCAAGGCGTGGCAGTAGCAGAACATTTGCGGAACCCATGAGCAAAAATTGGCCGGGCCGTCGCTCTT
>CAYJXH010000049.1:0-9079 GCA_964373975.1 uncultured Nitrospirota bacterium
CAGAGGCAATCGCACCTTGTATTGAATCAAGCGGGTTTTTCATGTTTTGCTCCTTAATCTATTGACAAACTCCTGTGAAATTTAGTTGCAGGGTGAAAGCCAACCCGCAAACTTTCCTGATGGTACAGTATTTTTTAACTGCCGTCAATCGAACGCATTGCCGCATGAGAAATGTATCTGAAAGTGTATCGTTCTAATGGTCAATGGGTTATTACCCTTTTTGCAATGTGAATGCGAAGGTTGTTCCCTCTCCGAGTTGGGAGGTAACCTCTATACGGCCTTTGTGCCGTTCCACTAAGTTTTTGCAAACGGCGAGGCCAATGCCTGTGCCCGGATACTCGGACTGGCTATGCAGACGCTCAAAAACCTCGAAGATCTTGCCATGGTATCGCGGCTCAATTCCAATGCCGTTGTCACGCACAGAAAAGACGACTTCGTTGCCGCGCATTTCTGACCGTACCTCTATATGGGGTACTTTGTCGCCACGAAACTTGATTGCGTTCTCTATAAGGTTCTGCAGAAGGCAGATCATATGCGTGCCGTCACAAAGGAGCGTCGGCAAGGGATCGTGTACGATCACTGCATGACTTTCCTCGATAACTGTATGGAGGTTTAAAAGGGCGGTTTGTAGGGCATCTTCCATATTGACCTCCTGAATGAAGAGTTCCCCCGATCCTGCTTTGGCATACATCAGAAGGTCGTCAATAAGTGCGACCATTCGCTTGGCGGCAGTTTTAATCTGCAAGAGATCATGGGCGACGACAGGTTCAATATGTCCTTTAAGATCGTCTTCCAAAACACGAATAAAGCCTGTAATGTTGTTCAATGGCGACTTGAGGTCATGGGCCGCAGTGTACGCAAACTGAATGAAATCATTGTTGCCCTTTTCAGCGCCTTTTACATCAGCAGGATCATTTTCCAAGGTACTCCTTAATCAATTAGGTACGCCACTCCGAGTCCAAATGCAATTCTGATTCTATTCTTGTTATAAAAGGATAGCAAGACTGCTTCTGATGATTATTGGGGTTTGTGGGCGGAAACGATGTCGGGGTGACAGGATTTGAACCTGCGACTCCCTGCTCCCAAAGCAGGTGCGCTACCGAGCTGCGCTACACCCCGAATTCTCTTTTATTTGTCTTTTACAGCCCCAACGAGGCGGTACGCCGCCTGCGGGGCTGTATTCCCGATGGAGGCGTGCCTCCTTTTTAAAATCTCAATGGCCGCTAAAACGGCTTGGCCGCGATGACTGATCTTATTTTTTTCCGCCGACGAACAGTCTGAAAAGGTCTTGTCATATTGCAGAGGATAAAAGATGGGATCGTATCCAAAACCCGCAATACGACTGTCTGCTTTATGAGATGAGATTTTCCCTTCACAAACCCCGACGGCCGATTCGGAAGTGCCATCCGGGCTTGCAAGAACAACGGTGCAGACAAAGCGCGCGCGCCGTTTCTCCTCTGGAATATCTGAAAGCAATGCCAAAACCTTGTTCCGATTGTCCGCATAACTGACCCCCTCCCCGGCAAAACGGGAGGAGTAAAGGCCGGGTGCGCCATTCAAGGCGTCAATCTCTAGGCCAGAATCGTCTCCTAATGTCCACTGACGTGTTTGGCGTGCCACATACGTTGCCTTGACCGTTGCATTTTCAAGATAGGTTGCGCCAGTCTCCGGGGGAAGGCTTATATTCGGATAATAAGATAATAGACGAATGTCTAATTTTATGGGATGGCTCTGCCCACTGATAATCGAGCTGATTTCGCTTCCCTTATCCTTATTTTCCGTTGCCAAAACTAAGATCAAGTTAAGTTTCCCAATATCTCTTTTTGTATCGTAACCAATTTTTGAACCCCTTGTTCCGCCATTTTAAGCAGTTGGTCTAGTTCGCACCCTTTAAATGGACGCTTTTCTCCGGTTCCCTGTACCTCTACAAACTGGCCATTCCCGGTCATAACAACATTCATATCAATCTCTGCATTGGAATCTTCCGGGTAATTTAAGTCTAATAAAATCTCCCCATCCACGATGCCCACACTAATCGCCGCAAGAAAATCTACAACGGGCATGGTGGTGATCTTCCCGTCTTTTATTAAAAGACGCAAGGCATCTACAACCCCCACGAATGCGCCGGTAATGGATGCCGTGCGCGTTCCGCCATCGGCTTGAATCACATCACAATCAACGACCAGCGTTCTTTCCCCCAATAGCGATGTATCAATGACCGAACGAAGCGATCTGCCGATGAGCCTTTGAATCTCATGGGTGCGTCCGCCAATCTGACCCTTTTTAACCTCTCGCGTAATGCGTTCTTTGGAGGCGCGCGGGAGCATTGCGTATTCTGCGGTTACCCACCCTTTCCCCTTTTGATTTCTCAAGAAAGGGGGAACCCTTTCTTCTATGGTTACCGTCGTAATGACTTTTGTGTCCCCCATCTCAATCAAAACCGATCCTTCCGCATGTTTAATGTAATCACGCGTGATCGTTACATTCCGCAGGGCATCATTTTTTCTCTGATCTAATCGCATCGGTCTCCTCATTAAAAATATAAACGGTGATTATACCGGATTCTTTAATCTGTTGTCATTCCCAAATGCTTTTATCGGGAATCTGATTTTAAATCGGTGGGGATGGTTTTATTTCATCAGCCTTGATCCGCGGTCTGAAGCCGTTAGAAAGAGGGAAATTCGGTTGTTATTGATAGTGCGATTCAATCCCCCTTGCTCTTGAAGATCTAAATAGCCATAACTAACCGATCCTGTAAGCCACGGCAAAAAAGCAGTTGTCGCAATAGCCGTGACGCCATTTGTATTTGAAACTGTTTCCATAAACGGGCCTGATAATCCGTTGGTTTGGGTACGATAAATCCGGCTGGTAAGCAATGTTCTTGCGCTCATAGGATAAGTGAAATCTGCTGATATCGTCTCCGCGAGTGAGGCGGCCGGAACAACACCTTCCCCTGTCGTTACGCGGCGAACAAAGCCAAGTTTAATATCCAATTGACTCACCTTTTTCGTAAAATCCAATTCAGAAGACAGCACCCCTTTATTGTCAGGAAGAAGACTTTCTCCGATACTGCCATGTACTAAAAATGTAGGGCTAAGGCTATGTGATCCTCCGATGGTTATTCGATGTTCGGTAAATCCGTCACTGCGTTCAAAGCGCGTGATCAGTATTCCATAGGCCACAGTGAGATTGGTTGTTCGTGAGATATTGTATCTTCCCATCAGATCTACATTATGGGCCACAAAGTCTTCAAGGAGGCCTCCTTTATATTGTAAGATCGTATTAAGATAGGTGAAATCCGTTCTAAATTTTAGAAAAAAATCATAGCCAAGACTTATAGATGCGGCGTTTCGAGAGGTCTCAACCGGGCCGACTGGAACGCTGAATATCCCGCCTGCTTCCCCTCCGGAAAACGGAATGGAAGGCGTTTGCGGTGTGTTCTCAAAAGCCTCGGTAATACGAACATCCACCCCATGAAAGGTGCGTTCGAGAAAGGGGAGCAGGATATTAAAATTTAAGCGTTGAAAATATTCGTTCGTTTGATCATTTTTAAGTTGCAGTCGTATTCCCCCTCTATAATTTGCGGAGAGAACAATAGAGGGATTTTGATATCGAAGCGTTAATGCCGGGGCAATAACCGTGGTCCATTCCTCTTCTTTGTTAGGGCCGGTAAAAAAGAAATTGTCGTTATACTCCTCGGAGACCGTCAGGGAAGGGATCAAGTCAACGGAGGCTTCTGCGCGCGTTTCTAAAAAAGAGAACGGAAGAATCAATAGGAAAAACAGGAATGCAAGTCGAAAGAGAAATGTTCCCATTTAATAATAGGAATAATATCCGTACTTATTTGCCCAAGGGATATTAGCGCAGTTTAATACCGTGCCAATAACCTTAGACTTATCGAGAAGGTTGAATGCCTTAGTGACAACGTGTTTAGGGGCTTCTCCCGCACGAACGACAAATATAATCGCGTCCACGACTTCCGAGATGAGATTCGTATCAAAGACGGGGCCTAAGGGAGGCGTATCAATGAAAACATAATCGTATGTGCCAATCTCTTGCCGTGACATCTGCAAGAAATCTCCTTGGGATTCGTCCCAGAGGACATTATAGTATTGTCCCCGAACTTTTGATAATATCTCGGTAAGCCCTTCTAGTTTTGGAATCATTTCCTCTCTACTTGAAGTATGGCCTACGGGGAGAATGGTTAAGTTCTGAATAGATGAAGCCCATAAGATGCTGTCTAGGGTACAGCGATTTTGCATGAAATCTACGAGACCCATCTCCTGCTGAACCTGAAAAGCCTTTCCGACCGATGGATTTTTAAAATCAGCATCAATGAGCAGACATCGTTTCTTGAAATCACGTGCGGCGACGACGGCCATATTGGCAATGGTTGTTGTTTTCCCTTCCCCCTTTACCGAAGAAGTTAAAGCAATAACCACTTTCCCTGATGCCTGACAAATACGGTCTACTTTTGAAAAAAGGAGCCGATATTGCTCACTCATAGGGGAGAAAGGGTCGGATAGGGTAATGATTTTTTTGTCTTCGGAACAAGGCTTGCTCGACTGATTCTTCTGTTGTGGTAAATGCAAAGGCTGTGCTAAATGCGGAGGCCGCGCTAACGGAGATAGGGGCGTTAACCCCGATATTTCACCTGACTTTACTTCATCTTCTGACATAAGTATTCTCCAGTTTATCTGATCCACATCCTCCGAGGAGGTGCGATTATGCCATTAAGTACGGTTTTTTTGGGGTTTTTCTGAAAAATTTTCATAGTTCAAAATAGATGCTAACACAGGGAATGGGAATAATTTTTCAAGGTCTTCCGGTTTTCGAATAGAGGCGTCCGTCATTTCTCGCAACATCACAAGGCCGATTCCGCTTAAAATGCCGAGAAAGGAACCAAAAGCGAGCAGTTTTATTGGGTCTGGCTTATAGGGTTTTTCAGGAAAATTTGCCGAATCGAGAATACGGAAGTGTTCCCCTTTCTGTCTTTTTTCAAGATTTTCTGATATTTTGACGGTTAATTTTTTATCTAAAAGGTCCTGATAATTTTTTTGTGTATTATCATAATCCCTCAAGAGAACCGCTAAATCTTGTTCTCTTTTAGGGACATTTTCTATTCGGCGTTCAAAATCTCGAATTTGCGCTTCTATCCGTACGGCACGCGACTTTAACTCCTCAAGTTCTGAACTGTTTGATAGCCCTCTCTGGAGCGCGGGCGACAATAAAGATTCGTTTCCAACGTCTATCCTGTTGGTGGAAGGGGAGGTGCTGTTTCGTGTAAGGATGCGTTCCTCAAGTTCTCGCATCTCTTTTTTCATGGCAAGGACGTCCGGATGATTTTCTTTGTACTTCCTTTGTAGGAGGGCCATTTTCTGTTTTTGTTCGGACCATGCTTGGGCGAGGGGATCAACGCCTTCAGCATCCTTAATAGCCATTTTTGTTTGCTGAAGTGTGATCTGCAATCGGTCTAGTGTGCGAAGGCTGGCATCCATCTGGCCCGGAAGTTCACCCGAAAATGACTGCTTAAACCTACTAATGACGGCTTCTTGCTGTTCGAGTGTTCTTTTAAGGCTTTCCAATTCGCCATCAATAAATTCTCTGGTGCCCTCTACCATTTGCTCTCGAATCTTGAAATTTTCCTTAATTAAGAGAGAGGCCAATTCATTGGTTACGTTCATCGTGACCAATGGGGATGGACCAATAAAAGAGATAGAGAACGCATTCATTCGGTCTCCGCCCATTGTCTTAATATCAATGGAATTTCGCATTACCTCTAGTTTTTCCTCTACGGGGCCTTGAAAATCTTTGAACAAACCAAAACGATTGATAATCTCCTGTAAAAAATATCGGCTAAGTATTTGTTGCCTTAGGGTAGAAAGGCGTCCGGCAATCGGTTCTGAAACCGTTGAACGGACAATGGCTTCAGGAACTTTCTGCTCTTCCACCAAAATGAGTGTGGTGGAACGATACGATTTGGGGATCCAAAATACTAACGCAACGGCAATGGCTATTCCCATAAGGAAAGGGATAAAGAACCATAGTTTGCGACGCCAAAAAATAGTCGCGTACTCAATGAGTAGCTGTTGCCCGTCTAATTTTTCCTCTTGTGCTGGCATGGACAAAACTCCGATTAGGGAACAATAATCGTATCCCCTGCTTTTAACAGGAGATTGTCTTCTGGATTTTTTCCGTTAATTATATTTTTATAATTAATGTTAATCCGTTTTTCTTCAGAACCCTCTTTTCTTAACAGGAGAAGATGTTTGGTGTCGGCATACTCTTTGAACCCGCCTACCAAGCTTAATGCTTGCAGGAGGGTGGTTTCCCTACGAAGGAGATGCTTTCCGGGGACGACGACTTCCCCCAAAACAAAAAATGAGAAACTATTAATTTCAGTGACAATAACGGCAACTTCAGGTATATCTTTATAATACCTTTGAAGGCTATTTTTAATTTCGCTTGCCAACGCCGCAGGTCTAAGTCCTGCCGCGTGCACTTCTCCAAGCAGGGGAAGTGATATCTTTCCATCCGGACGAATAACGACCGTTCGCGTCAGGGATTCATCTTTCCAGACCACAACTTGAATAATATCCTCTGGGCCAAGCAGATACGAGGGAGAGTTAATAAGAAGCGGGTCGGCTTGAGAATGAGGCGTGTCAACTGAAACTGTCGAAAGTGTCTTTTCGTTTGGTTCTTCTCCGATGACGGACTCTTCGTAGGCTTCCTCTTGAATTTCTTCCTGAAATGTGGCACAACTGGTCAAGAAAAATGCCAAGAAAAGTGTCAAGAAAAATGTCAAGAAAGGTGTATTGCCAATTACGGGAAGTTCTGCCGAGACTCTTAAAGAAATTTTATCTTGTGTAGAAGGAAACATAGTCGCCCGCGATTCTAATTTAAACGTTTGTTCATGTCAAGTTCTCATTTATCATCGTCTGACTCTATTCTAGCACCTTTTAAAAAAACGGGGGTTGTTGTGGCGGGTCATGGAAGCAGAAAACCTGCGGCCATTTTAGAATTTAGAGAACAGGTGCGGCTATTTTCAGAATTGCAAACCGGCATTATGGAAGTCGGTTTCTTAGAATTTGAAACGCCGGGAATAGGGGAGGCCATTGATCGCGCAATAACCCGCGGGGCAGACAAAATTGTCGTATTGCCAGCCATGCTGACTGCCGCCCATCATGTTAAAACGGATATTCCAAACATCATCCGTATTGCGCAACAGAAAAATCCCCTTATTCCAATTCTATACGGAAGACATTTTGATCTTCATCCCAAAATCATAGCATTATGTAAAATGCGCGTACAGCAGGCATTATTAGCGTGGACAAGCGTGAATGCTCGCCAGATATTGCTGATGGTCGTTGGCCGGGGCAGTTCAGATTGGACGGGCAATGAAGATGTTATTACGCTAACCCGTCTTTTGGGAGAAGCGTTTGCTTTGGGCGAAACACGCTATTGTTATACCAGCGTGGCCGCGCCTCTTTTCAAGGACGCTCTGAAACAAGCAAGTCACATTCCTGAATATCGTGGACTTCTCATATTGCCGTACCTTCTTTTTAGTGGGATATTGGCGGGTAAAATACAAGCAGAAGCGCGGCAGTTCCAACAAGAACACAGCGACATTCTTGTGAAGCTTACTTTGCCGCTTGGGCCTGATCTTTTGGTGGCAGAGGCTATAAAAGACCGCTATGATGAGGCTATTTTACGAGCGAATGAGGAGCAGACTAATGATGATGAGGAAGCCTGCAAAGACCCGGCTTAAAAGGAGTGTGTTGATTCTATGGGCAATGAGTGCGCCTATCGGTGCGGTCATGCAACCAAAAACGGCGATGAGCAGTGCGGTTTTTGGGGCCACAAATCCAAAACGCATATCGGGAAGAAACTGCCAGCCCTGATAAATAAATCCAATGGTTCCAAACAAGCCAATGATGACGCCCGTGGCTGACGCCGTCCCAATTGCAACCCGAATCGGCTTATCAAGAAAAAGGACAAGCAGTGGAACGGTCATGGTTCCCCCCCCCGTTCCAAAGAGAGAAGAAATCGCCCCAATGAATAGGCCGCCTAGGCTATATATGGGCCATTTCCATGCCCCGATTTCGAGGGGATGTTTTCTTTCCGAAATGCGAAAAAACATCGTAATCGCAACGCAAAGCACCAGAATGCCAAAATATCTTTTTAGAAGGAGTCCATCTAAATTTCCGGCAATTTTACTGCCAATGAGTGTTCCCACGATAATAAACGGTGCCAGTGAGCAGAGCGTCTCCCACGCAACCGCTTTTCTTTTGTAGTGCGTAAAACTGCTTGCCAATCCCATAAAGAGGATAGAGGCTAACGATGTTCCGATTGCCAGTTTGGTAGCGTACTGGCCCATGCCATCCATTTCAAATGAAAAAATCAGCGCGGGGACAATAATAATTCCTCCTCCAATACCAAAAACCCCCGCTAAAAGCCCTGCAATTGCCCCAATTGATCCTAATAAAAAATACTCTGCCATTTTGACCTTTTTTTGTGAAAGATCACTCTATCACAATCCAAGGGTTAGAGTCTTTTTTGCGATGACCCTTATGGGTAGCCTGACGTTCCTTCTCACATTGGTTATACAGACGAATGATGGGGCAATGGATCCATTTCTCCTGTCATTTTTTTGGAATATCGCAGGTATGTTGTGCTACCTTGATTTCTTCCTTCCAAATAGAGATTTCCGTTCTGGAGCAGGGGCGGGTTTTGTCAGCGAGATTTCGCGATAACGGAAAAGGGTTTGATATCAATGGATCGTGGCCGAATCATTATGGGCTTAGGAATTTTAAAAAACGGGCCGAAGAGATTGGGGCAACGTTATTGATTGAGTCGGAAATAGGGGGTGGAACAACCCCCTTTCGTTGGGATTATGAACCTATTACTTGCGTTGAATAAGGCTATTGACAATATATCCATATCTTCTGTATGGTTAACCATATGAAGACAACGCTCAATATCAGCGATGCGACGATGCGTCAGTTAAAACGTGAAGCGTCTCGGCAGGGCCGTACCATGACCGAGCTTGTGGAGGCGTCACTTCGTGCCTCCTTTCGGT
>CAYJXH010000050.1:0-3102 GCA_964373975.1 uncultured Nitrospirota bacterium
CGCCATCTGATTCCGCAATAAAGATGGCCCCTGCAGTTGACGTTGCATTTAATGTCGTAACTGTTGTCTCTATCGGATCAGAATTTAGACCAATCGTCGTGCCCGAAAGAGTTGCCGTTCCAGCGGTCACATTGTTTGTACTACCGTTGGCATCCGAAATCCCCCCCAAGGCGGAAGTGACACTAACATCGCCCGCGCTGGCATTAAGCCTGCCAAAACTAACCCCTCCACTGCCCGCTACGTTAATTGCCCCACCCCCAGTCGTCAAATTCCCAATAGTGGCCACGCCTCCCGCATTGATCGTAATCGTCCCTGTCCCAGAAGCCAAAATCGTATTATTGGTTTCTGAAAAAACAATCTTACCCGATGTTGTTTCCATTGTAAGATTCGCATCCGCGGGAAGCGTCAGCACGCCATCTGTGGTGAGGCTTGCAAGCGTAATTAAATCATTTGCCTGAAGAATAATGTTGGTGGAGGTAGCAAGCCCTTCAATTGCCACCTCCGATATCGTGTTGGCACCGATGTCTGAAGTTCCCAAGAGAATGGAGGGAAGATTGCCATCCTGCGTTCCCGTGGCGGTTCCATCAGTAATCGTCAGATTATCAGGATCAATTAAAAATGTGCCCCTTTTGCCTCCCGGGGCAAGGGTATTCACGGAGCCACCTAGATAGATTGCCCCTTTGGCACTCACCTCCACAAACCCGCCATCTCCACTATTTCCTCCGGTCGCGGTGATTTTACTTCCTTCTGCAAAAAGAGTATTCCCATCGGAAAGAACCAAAACCTCGCCCCCAGAGGAATGATCACCAACACCATTGGCCGAGATGATACTTCCGGGCAGGAGTAGTGTCGCCCGCGTGGAATTTAATACAACCTTACCCCCAGAAATATCAGGGGCGCCATTTGCCGTAATCTCTCCAGCATTGATGAGCACCCCGCTTTTTGCAGAACTCCCAAAAACGGCCTCCAACACAGCGCTATACGATTGAGGCGTGAGAAGGACATCTTGTATTGTGGCGGTGTCCAATGGAACAACGACGCTAATTAACCCCTCTCCATCAAGGTTTACCCATGCATGCGTCGCGGCCTGAAGCGAAACCGATCCCGATGAACTTACAGACGGGGTTACAGAAAGTTTTCCCTCATTTGATATTAAGGGGGCCACTATGACCAAGTTGCCGCCCTCTGAAACATTGATTTGACCCTGATTCACTATGCCGGATAGCGGTCGAGTTGAATCTTGAGAAAGGCTTATCTTCCCTGACAAAAAATCATCGTTACTCATACTCAATGTAGAGACGAAAAGGCCAGCGACATTCACGCGTGAAGTGGCGCCAAAGAAAACGCCGTTGGGATTGACCAAGAAAATTTGGCCATTGGCTGAAAGAGAGCCTAATAAAACGGAAGGATCAACGCCTGTGACGCGATTTAACATTACCGACGTAACAGAAGGTTGTATAAAATGGATGGCTTCATTTTGTGCCGTGCTAAACTGGTTCCAGTTGATGATGGCGCTTTGGGTTGTCTGGATAATTTCTGTCGTGAGGGAATTGGGATTTCCAATGGTCGCTTGTCCTGAAACAACCTCTCCCCCTAAAGGAGCGCAAAAAACATGCGTCGGAAAGAGAAAGAGCGCGAAAAAAAGATTGAGGTATTTCTTCTGAATCATTCCCATAAAAAACGACTGTCATTTAAAATTAAAATCGCATAACAACCGAGACAGTGACGACCGACTTTCCATCGTCTGCGTTCTCACTGGGTGATAAGGGAATGCCTAAATCTAGCCGACCCGACAAAGACGCATCCCATCCTGCCCTAAGTCCTAACCCTCCGCTCGTCAGTGTGTTTTGTGATGACTGCCCCGGCCCCGCATCACGCAGGTAAGTAATCCCATGATCCAGAAATACGACGAAAGACAGCCTCCCTTCATCATACAAAGGCGTTTGTCCCTCTAAGTTGATTAGTATCCCATTATCACCCACAGACTGGCCCTGTGTAAACCCTCGCACTGAATCTGCCCCCCCCATTCCGAATTGATCCGAGACCAATAATGACCTGCTAGATAGCTGGAAAGCGGTTTTCAAAAAAAAGGAAAGACGCGGGTTTATCAAGACGTTTTCCGCAAGGTTAAAGTTGATCTTTGTGGTTCCGTTTCCCGCGCTCCCACCAAGGCTATTCCCTAACCCTTGCGTTAAATTATTCTCAATCTGTATGACATTTCGTTCATTAACCCGCATCTTCCAATACGTCCCAATAAAAATAGACCGCATCTCGTCTTGGAATTGCTTCTGTTCGGCGGCAAAACTATGGACACTCGCCACCCTCACGCCAGAGATAAAGTCCCATGTAATAGCGGATTCGCGGGTTATCGGATAGGTCAGATTCACACCATAAACCTGCGTCTCACCTTGAATATTCAAAGGGGTAAAATCCTTGCCAACCACAAAATTGCTATTCACATATAAAAAATAAACCTTTGCGCCCAGACGGCCAACAGGAAGTGTGTAGCCAATTTGCCACGTTGGAAAATCTATAACGGCAGGGGTCGCATAAACAGTGCGTATCAAGGCACTATCCCCACGCCCTGTCAGATCGCCCCATGTAATCGTTGCCGTTAGCAGGGTGTTGCCAGTGAATTGGGTTCCGAAATTATTTGCCTCTAAAATAAGATGTACCGGTCTCTCATCGAAAACTTCTAATAGCAAGTCGGTGCTAACCAGTTCCTTCTTGGGGATAAGTACCGCGTTGACATGAAGATCAGGAAACGCATTGATGAGGCGAAGCGTTCTCTCTAATTTTCTTTGCCTAAGGATTTTGTCCTCTGCGACCTGGCCAAAATAGCGATTCAGAAACGACGTGGAATAATACTGATTTCCCGTAATCAGCACTTCCCCCAAGGGGATTTCCTTAATCTGTAAACGCAGGGGGGGGGCAGGTTTTTTCCCCTCTTGCGCAAAAATCAGATGAGGCGATGATAATGACAGCAATAAAAGGAAAGCCAATAAAAGGAATGCATTGCCGCGCCATCCGCACGAGCAACCTGCCCCGCGAGGGCAACGTGCCCTGCGAGGGTCGTACCCGTTTTTCAAGCACGTTCCTCAA
>CAYJXH010000050.1:3202-5151 GCA_964373975.1 uncultured Nitrospirota bacterium
GCGAGGGCAACGTGCCCTGCGAGGGTCGTACCCGTTTTTCAAGCACGTTCCTCAAGATAAGTACGACTTCCTAAAAGCAAGGCGATTCCCACAGCAACATAAATCGCGCCTCGCACAAAATCGGGCGCACCCAGAAGTCGAATGATCTTCCCCAAGAGTATCATTCCCAGAACCAGCATCCAGCTTTTGGCGTTAAACGTCATATAAACAGGGCTTTGTTCGGGAAGCCCTTGTATGCGGGCTATATTTTTTTTAGCCACTTTAGGCAAAACAATCTTGCCTTTAACAAAACCAATGACCAAGGCAATCACAAAGGCAATCCACGCATTCATGGCAATATCAGTGCCGCGAAATAAAAACATAAGACCAGCCATCAACAAGCAAAAGCCCACCATTCCCCACAAACCCGCCGCCATTTTTAAATGCGTGCTACGCAAAACATTCATACCATTCTCCTTGTTTCTTTTACAGGCCAAACCCTGTCTGTTATTCCGCCTTTGGCCTGCGCCCTTTGTCGCAATACTTCGTAGGCAACGATGCCTACGGCTACCGAGACATTTAATGATTCTACCATGCCGCGCATGGGCAGAGAAATAACCTGATCACATCTTTCTAAAACCTTATGGTGTATCCCCCCGCCTTCTCCGCCAACAACAATGGCGGAAGGCAATCGAAAGTCAGCTTGTAGATAAGACATCTTTGCCGTGGCGTCCATCCCCACAATAGATATTTGATCTTTTTTGAGTTGATCAATTGTTTGAGAAAGGTTGGTCACGCGGGCAATAGGAAGATGCGCCATTGCCCCCGCAGACGTCTTCCCCACGAGCGGAGAGAGTCCTGCCGCCCTCCGTTTGGGCAGAATAACGCCATGCACGCCAGCGGCCTCTGCCGTTCTTAAAATGGCGCCTAGATTACGAGGGTCTTCCACCGAGTCGAGCAAAAAGAAAAAGGGAGGTTCGTTGCGTTTTAGTGAGACTGCAAGCAGTGCGTCTAAATCCTGATAGGATTCAGTAGAAATAATGGCCGCGACCCCTTGATGATTGGTGGTGCCGGCAATTTGTGCTAGCGCTTCTTTATGCACAAGGGCAAGGGAAATCCCTTGTTGACGCGCCAAAAGACGAATTTCTTCGCTCTCTTTCTCCCCTTTATGCAAGGCCAAATAAAGCTTGCCGATATGACGGCCCGATCGCAACATTTCCAAAACGGGATGAAGACCATAAATAACCTCCGATTCAGTCCTCATCTTTTACTCCACAACCGTATGGCGAATGATCTTTCCTTCTACGAGATAGACAACGACTTCTGCGACGTTTGTCGCGTGGTCGGCAATGCGTTCGATATATTTACCGATAAAACTAATACGAATGGCGCGGGCTGTAATGGTTGGATCCGCAATCATGTCGGAGAGCAGACCTTTGAAGACCTTGTGCATCAATTCATCTACAAAGCGATCATCGGCGCAAACCTTTCGGGCCAGCACGACATCCTTTCTCACAAAGGCGTCTAATGCCTCCACCAGCATTTTTTGAGACCGATTGGCCATTGCAATAATATCGTCGGAATGCCCGATCAGCGGTTCCTCTTCCAAAAGCTCAATGGCACGTTCACAAATATCTTCTGAAAGGTCGGACATCCGTTCCAAGTCGGTTGCAATTTTCATTGCCGTCGTAATAAAACGAAGATCGCGCGCCGCAGGCTGATACAGGGCCAGCAGACGAATACACTCTTCATCAATTTCGACATCCATTGCGTTGACCAGATGATCGTTTTGAATGGTCTGGCGCGCCAACGCGCTATCCCGCATTGCATACGTTTTAATAGAAGAGGCAATCTGTTCTTCCACCAGATACCCCATCTTTAATATTCTTTCTTTGAGTCCCGTTAACTCTTTTTCAAAAAAATGATTAGTTGGCATATTCTCCTTCCTGCTTCTCACAGCCCCAACGAGG
>CAYJXH010000050.1:5251-9017 GCA_964373975.1 uncultured Nitrospirota bacterium
GCGGCCGGTGCCGCCCTATCCGAATCTTCCTGTGATGTAATCTTCTGTTCTTGTATCTTTTGGCGTTGTAAATATCTTTGACGTGGCATCAAATTCAATGAGTTCCCCAGTGAGAAAAAAACCCGTGGTATCCGAGATGCGCGCCGCCTGTTGCATGTTATGCGTAACAATAACAATGGTATAATTTTTTTTAAGTTCGCGCAACAATTCCTCAATTTTCCCAGAAGACATGGGGTCTAACGCAGAGGTCGGCTCATCTAAAAGTAGCACCTCTGGATTCACCGCAAGTGCGCGTGCAATGCAAAGCCTTTGTTGTTGCCCCCCAGACAGGCTGGTTCCGGGTTGTGAAAGCCTGTCTTTCACTTCATCCCACAAGGCAACCTTCTGAAGAGAGAGCGTCACTTGCTCGTCCAAAGTTGCCTGTTTTCGTACGCCGTTTAAACGAAGACCCACGGCAACATTATTGTAGATTGACATTGTTGGAAACGGCGTTGGTTTCTGAAAAACCATTCCAACGCGGCGACGGATTAAAACAGGATCAACCTCTTTTCCATAAACCGATGCCCCGTTTAAAAGAATATCCCCACTAATCGTTGCGCCATGAACGACCTCGTGCATCCGATTAACACAACGCAAAAAGGTAGATTTTCCGCAACCAGAAGGCCCAATAATCGCTGTAATCTGTTCCGCCGTGACTGAAAAGGAAATCTCTTTTAGAACAGAATGCGTGCCAAAAGACGCAGAAAGATTGATAACCTCTAAAACAGATTTTATCGTCATACCATTTTTCTCCGCCGTAAAAAGCTTCTGGAGAGTATATTGGTTAGCAAAACAAGAAGCAACAAAACGGCTCCGCCCGCCCACGCCTGCTGTTTCCAATCTTCGTAGGGGGAGATGGAATAGATGTAGATCATTGCTGGAAGAGACGCGGTTGGCTCCATCCATCCCGCGCTAAAATGGCGATTCCCAAAAGCGGTAAAAAGAAGCGGTGCCGTTTCCCCGGAGGCACGCGCAATGGCCAGCATCATGCTCGTCATCACGCCGGGAAATGCCGTGGGAAGAACAATGGTTAAAATGACTTTCCATTCCGGCATCCCCAATGCCAAGCCTGCTTCGCGTAGGGTAGACGGAACCAGTTTTAAAAATTCCTCGGTTCCCTTTAGCACAATGGGGATCATAATCATTCCCAAGGCGATCCCGCCAGCCAGCGTGGAAAAATGTTTCATTGGAAGCACCACCACGATATAGACAAATATCCCAATAACGATAGACGGAATGCCATTGAGAAGGTCTGCCGCATAACGAACGCCATAGGCAAATCGGTCTTTTCCCAGCGACGACGGCCGTCCCCCAAATTCAGACAGATAGATTCCTCCCATAAGCCCCACGGGAAATCCAATCGCAACCGCCACAAAAAGAAGCTTTATTGTTCCCACAATCGCATGCGCCATCCCTCCCCCTGTTTCTCCGACAGGCACCGGAAGTTTTGTGAAAAAATCAAAACTCAATGCGGTAATCCCTTGATAAAGAATATATCCAAAAATAAAAAAAAGCAGACTTAAAGTAAATATTGTACAAAAAGTAGATATTAAAAAAATAATTACATTAAGCAGTTTGCGTGTTAAATAGTTGTTTTTCACTTTAGAAATGCTCATGCGGCACGGGTTCCACCCGGAACCAATATCCGAGCGATTCCGTTCACGATAAATGAAACGACAAAAAGGATTAACCCAATTTCAATTAAGGTAGAAAGATAGAGGTCGGAAGTGGCCTCCGAAAATTCATTCGCAATCACTGCGGCCATGGTGTGCCCCGGTTCAAACAAAGAAAGATGGATATTGGGGTTATTCCCAATCACCATTGTAACGGCCATCGTCTCCCCTAACGCACGCGCCAATGCTAAAAAAATGGATCCGATGATCCCGGATCGCGAAAGGGGAATAACCACTTTTGAGATCATTTCCCACTGGGTTGCCCCTAGGGAGAGAATCGCCTCCCGTTGCGTTTGGGGAACCGACAGCATCACTTCTCGCGAGATGGATATGATAAAGGGAAGAATCATAATACTTAAAACGATGCCCGCAGTCAGAATGCCAACGCCATAAGGAGCGCTCTCAAAAATAGGGAGAAATCCGAGTGTCCCTGATACAGCCGGCTCTATTTTTTCACGCATAAAAGGAACCAAAACAAAGATACCAATAATTCCGTAAATCACGCTAGGGATTGCGGCCAAGAGGTCTACAAGATATGAGACAGGATTAGATAGCCAACGGGGAGACAGCTCGGAAAGAAAAATAGCCGTACCCAACCCTATAGGAACGGCAATGATAAGGCCAATGGCCGATGTTATCAGGGTGCCATAAAGGAAAGGCAGGGCGCCAAACTGTTCGGACACGGGGTCCCAATCTGTTCCCCAAAGAAATGCGATGCCAAACTTTTTAATGGCTGGCGTTGCGTGAACGAAGAGGGAGAAAGCGATAAAAAGGGTTAGAAGGAGAATTAAAAATGCGAAAAAAAATGTTACCCCTTTAAAAAGGGGGTCTTCCCATCGTCTAACAGATATGGCCACAAACGCATTGTTTCATAATCACGGTTCATAATGCAACTCAAACCCAACGGATAGGGGAGGGTTGAATGTTTTTAAATCATCGGGCGTATTGATGTTTCGGATAAGCGCGCGACTATCCTTATTAAGGGGAACCGTTTCGACGGCGCTTTTCAAAATGGCCTTGCATACCCCGTACTGCCCCAACGCTAATTCCCGTTTTATTATTGACAGCCAACAGACAGGATAATATCCCGGAAATGGGGTGATGCCGCCTGCCATTGTATTCATATCCTCATCAAAGATTCTGGGTGTTGACAAAGTTGACAAAGAAGTGGTTTTCTCTCCAAGCAGAAGACGTAAAAGATCAGGTGTTAAAAAGGGCTGATCGCAGGCAGTAATAATATAACCCTCTTTATCAATCCCACTGTTTAAAAGGGTTGCAATGGCCGATAGCGGCCCTCTCCCGGGCGGATCGTCTGGGAGCGCGATGATATTTTTTTGTGGCGGCATGGTAAACCCAAGCCCCTTCGCGGGGGGCGCACCCGCACCGACAATCACAATGTTTTGGCAAAGTTGAGAAAGCGGTTGTATCACATGCGCAATCATTGTTCGGCCATCCGGCATGAGCACCCCTTGTTTGGGACGGCCCATTCGAAGCCCTTGTCCTCCCGCTAGGATCGCTCCTGTATACAAATGGTCTCCCCCACCTTCATAACACCCTCGGTAATGACGAGGGCCATATAACCGATCCGTCCTACGGTCTCTTTTTCTAGCGCGGGATGAATCGCCTCCAAAACAAAACAGGGTTTTCTTGGCTCGGAAAGCTCAATAACCGTGCCTCCTGAAAACGAGAGGCGCGTCCCCGGCAATAAACGCTGAATGGCAAGATGCCG
This sequence comes from uncultured Nitrospirota bacterium, assembly GCA_964373975.1. Classification (GTDB taxonomy): domain Bacteria; phylum Nitrospirota; class Nitrospiria; order SBBL01; family SBBA01; genus JACPZM01. The sequence continues at coordinate 8,693 of CAYJXH010000050.1, forward strand.
CACCGTAATATTTTCTCCCATTGCTCCGGGAAAGACAGGGTAACCCTCCTGACGCAATGTCTCAATAATTTCTTCATCTATAAGGGATAGTGCGCGTATGGGTTTAATATGTTTCGGATGGGCGTGACCATCTCCCTCTATGCCCTGCCGCGTTACGCGCGCGGAATCAACGGGCTTTTTAGGGACGCCTCCCGGCGAGATGTTAATTGCAACAACAATAGGCTCCATGTTTTGATACTACCCAATCTTGATAGAAATGGCAACCTTCAAACGCATTCCATATTGGAAGCCTTTGGCACTTCACTTTCAGACTTTTGTTATGTTA
>CAYJXH010000051.1:0-8980 GCA_964373975.1 uncultured Nitrospirota bacterium
TCTATGCAAAACCGATAGGTTCATCTGCCGCCCCGACGGCTGGGCTTCACTTTACAAAACGGCTGATTGCCGCATTGCGGAACAAGGGGGTTGCAATGGCAACGGTAACATTAAGGATTGGACTCGACACGTTTAAGCCGATTGCGGCAGACAGGCTTTCGCACCATAAAATGGGGGGGGAGATATTTGAGATCTCAACGAGAACAGCCAACGCCATTGCGAAGGCGAAGGCTATGGGAGGCAGGGTGATTGCCGTGGGAACTAGCGCGACACGTTCCATTGAAAGTGCGACGAATTCGGAAGGGATTGTCATTCCAACGAGGGCGGAGACAACGTTATTTATTTCACCGGGATACACTTTTCGCGGCATAGACGGGCTGATTACCAATTTTCATCCCCCTCGCGCCAGCGGACTGGTTTTAGTTTCTGCGTTTTTAGGGTATAATGTCATGTCGCGTCTTTATCAAGAGGCATTGGAAAAACGATACCGTCTTTTTAGTTACGGAGACGCGATGTTACTATTGTAGGAAACGCTATGCTATTTAGGAAGAAAACAAAGAGAGATTTAAGGATATTTAAGATTCCGGAAAATGAGCTTACAGGCACGAAGATTCCCGTGCGGCTTGTCGTGGGTCTTTTGGCGCCTTTTATAATTGTCGCGATATTTCTGCTTGTTTTTTCAAGGAAAATAGATTTAACAACAAGTATTCTCAAGCCGGGACTTCCGCAGGCACCGCAGGCATCGCAAGCTCCGCAGGCGCCGCAAGTCCCAGTTGTTGCTTCGCAGTCTTCCCCAACGCTTGCCTCTGTTCCAGATTTAAAGCCTCCACAAGAAATAATATCCCCTGCGCCTTCCCCCGTGTCTGTTCCGATGGTTCCAAAGGTTACGAAACCGCCTGTGGTATTGCATCTCCCTGTGGCGAAAGTTGTAGAGAGTGAAATCCCGCCTGTAAAGGTAATAACGCCGATAAAGGTAACGCCCGCTCCAATCGTAAAAAAGACGGTCGCTTTAAATAAACCTGTTAAAACGGTGGTCGCGTCTACAGTGGGTAGGTTTACCATTCAGGTGGGTTCGTTTCCAAAGAAAGAGGAAGCAGAGCTGGTTGCATCAAGGCTTGTTTCCCGCGGACATGGGGCTTATGTTGTTATGGCGGATATTGCGAATAAAGGGACTTGGTACCGTGTTCGCGTGGGTCATTATAAAGACCGACTTGCCGCCCAAGGGGATGCGGAGAAACTTGCACAGGCGGAACAGGTTCCATTTATTATTACTACCGAGACATCAAACCCCATCCCGGAAAATCCCATCCCCACGGCACCTCCTCTTGTGGGGAAGGAATAATTAGCGTCCATAAAAGGCACTTGTCAGGCGGGGGTGGGGTGTGCTAGAATCCCAGTCATGGTAACCATTACAGAAAAGGCATCTTATAAGGCAAAAGTCTTCATGAAGGCAGAGCACAAAGACGGCTTTGGCTTGCGGCTTTATGTCCAAGGAGGAGGCTGTTCTGGTTTTAAATATGGCATGGCCTTTGAGGAAAAAGAGGTTGAAGAAGATCACGTTGTTGAAATGAACGGGATCAAGCTTTTCATTGATCCTTACAGTGCTCCAATGATTGCCGGTACCGAAGTAGACTACAACGACGGCCTAGAGGGTGCCGGGTTCGCAATTAAAAATCCAAAGGCAAAATCAACCTGTGGCTGTGGACAATCCTTCAGCACATAACGCAGATTCAATTCCTGCGCCTTCTATAAAACCAACTGAACTACGGCGAGATGTCTCTATATGGGGTTCGTTTAGCTGGGGCTATGCCGATGTTGGTGCCGATGTCTATGTGGCATTGGGATTGGTCGTGGGTGCCGCGCAAGGGGCCGCGCCGCTTGCTTTCTTGGTAGCAGGTTTTGTTTATATCTTGGTTGGTCTTGCGTATACGGAGCTTGCCTCTACCTATCCTGTTGCTGGAGGAGGCCAATACTACACACTACGCGGTTTAGGGGATACGGCCAGCTTAGTTACAAGTGCGGCGCTCTTACTAGATTATAGTATCTGTATCTCCCTTTTTGCGGTGGCCTCTGCTGGGTATCTCAACTTTTTCTTTCCCGCCATTCAGTCCTTTTCAGTAGACATAGGCTATTTTAAAGGGGTCAATCTCATCTGGGCCGCTGAAGCACTATTTTTAATCTTCTTGCTCATGTTGCTGAATATCCGAGGCATTAAAGAATCCTCTATTTTTAATGAATTTATTGGCGCCATAGACATGACATTAGAGACAATCTTGATCATGTTCGGTTTTCTTTTTGCTTGGAAGCCGGAAATGCTGGTCATGCAATACCATACCGCATTTCCTTCGACCCATCAGTTTTTTTACGGGGTTTCTATTGCAATCATTTCCTATGTTGGTATTGAGTCTATCTCACAGGCGGCGCAGGAGACAAAGCGTCCCGCATCCATCATTCCAAGAACTTCGATTTCGCTCATTATTGTTGTTCTTCTCTTTGCGTTGGCCTTTCCTGTTTTAAGTTTGGGGGTGCTTCCGTGGCAGGAAATTGCGCAACGTGAAGGCGATCCTGTGGCGGCATTGGCCAGTAAAATCCCTTATATCGGATTTCTCGCGGGGCATGTTGCGGCGGTGCTCGGTGCCACGATTGTTTTGATCTCATCTAATACCGGTATTATGGGAGCCTCCCGACTGACCTACAGTATGGGAGAGTCAAGCCTGTTGAGTCCTTGGTTTAATGTGGTGCATCCCAAATATCATACCCCGGTGCGATCCATTATTTTCTTCTCTGGTATTGCGGCCGTTCAGGTGATCTTTGCATTTCTCTCTGGGGGAAAGGCAATGGATACGCTGGTGAATATGTATGCCTTTGGCGCCACCTTGGCCTACCTATTGGTTTTTGTCTCTTTTATCGCATTACGCAATAAAGATGCTGATTCTCCGCGCCCATTCAAAATGCCATTTAATATAACCGCATTTGGATGGGAATTTCCCGTCTTAGCCATTATTGGCTTAATAGCAACGGCTGGCTTGCTGGTGATTGTTATTTGGACGCATCCCCTCGGACGGATTACCGGCCCCGGCTGGGTGATTCTCTGGCTTATCGTTTACTTTCTTTATCGAAAAAAAGTAAACCTTCCGCTCTTGGGGAATGTGAAGAGAGATTGGGAGAAAGACCATATTGCCATTCTGACCTCTGCAGAAGAATTTGAGTATTTGGAGCAATATAAAACGGCATTAGAAAAGAAGAAGTCCGCATGAAATACCGAGACATTATCCTGTTAATCAATATGGTGCTCTTTATTATCTTGGGCACAGCCATATTGATGCGTGCGCCGGCGCGAAATGCTTCTCTCCCAGCGTATTTAATGGGATGCGGATTTCTCTTTGCCGGCGCATACCGTCTTTATTTGATCTGGGGAGCCTCCGACAGGCTTTGCCTGTGGAGGGGGCGACGCGAGGGACGACGCGAGCCCCTATGGAGAAACAGAATAAGGAAGCCTTTAATATGATGCCCCAAATATCTCTTCTGGGAGCACTGATCTTTATCTTTTTTATTTCCGTGCTAAGTGGAACGCTTTGGTGGATGTTGCATCCGCACGCCTTTGTAACACAGGCCGCCGCCAAAGCCCGGCAGTCTGTTTTGGCCGTGAGAAAAATTCTGGTTGCGACCGTTGGGCTTCCCCATACGGAACGATCGGTTGAGTTGGCCTGTAGACTGGGGCGGAAACAGAAGGCCGAAATTTACCTAACCTATATTCTGGAGGTGCCTCGGACAATGCCGTTAGGGATACCGATGCCCGATGCGGAAAAAACGGCAGAAGAGGCATTGGAGCGGGCGTCTCAAATTGTTCTGTTGCATCATCTGCCGATGCAAAAGCTGATTCATCGCGCCCGTGTTGCCGGAGACGATATTGCTAAAATCGCAAAAGAGATGGAAATGGACATGATTGTTTTAGGCATTCAGGCAGGGACAGGCATCCATTCAGACCCATTAGATAAAACGGCGCATTCTGTCTTAAAAAATGCCTCTTGCGAAGTTATCATTGATAAGTTACCCTGTAGCCCGACTGTTTAAGGAGATAAGGAATGCGTATTGTAATCTTGGGTTCTGGACGTGTTGGATCGCGCCTTGCCAATGCCTTGGTGGATAAAGGCCACACCCTTGTTGTCATTGACGAAAACGTGCGGAAATTTAAAGCGATTGAAGATCACGCAGATATTCAGCGTATTGAAGGAAATATCTTTCATGATGAAATATCCGATCGCGCCTTTTCTGAAAAAGCGGACATTTTCATTGTTGTGACCGGGAAGGATAATGTTAATGTCATGGTGGCGCAAGCCATTCAATCAAAATATCATATTAAAAACATTCTGATTCGGATTTTTGATCCTGACCTTGCCGATGTCTATCGCATGTTAGGATTTGAGATTATTTGTCCAACCAACTACACCATTTCCGAGATTAAAAAGATATTAGATAAGGACAGATAAGATGTATATTATTGTTGTGGGCGGGGGGAAAATTGGATACAATCTTACGAAGTTTCTTCTCTCCGCAAAACACGAGGTGCTTTTAATTGAAAAAGATGAAGCGCGCGTCGCGTCGCTTGTTGGGCAATTTGGCGAGTCTATCATTGCCGGTGATGGATCGCGGGTTCCCGTATTGCGGGAAGGGGGTGCCAATCGCGCCGATGTCTTGGTTGCGGTGACTGGGGCCGATGAAGAGAATTTGGTTATTTGCCAAGTTGCAAAAACCATTTTTAATTGTCCTCGCACCATTGCCCGCGTGAATGACCCGCGAGACGAAGGGCTTTTTTCCGCCTTGGGTGTGGATGCGACGGTCAGCTCTACACGGGTCATTAACGCCCTTATTGAAGAACAGGTGAATGCGGACAACATGATGATTCCCCTTTTAACATTGCGTGCCGGGAATGTGGACATTATCGAAATGGGTCTTTCCAAAACTGCCGGCGTGATGGGAAAGCAAATTCGGGAGATTCCTTTGCCGGAAGGCTCTCGCATTATTGCAATCATTAGGGGAGATGACGTCATTATTCCAACCGGAGAAAGTAAACTGATATTAAATGATAAGATATTGGCCTTGGTCAAAAAAGAGGTTGAGCCGGCACTTAGGGAATTATTGCAGAAGTAAGTGGGAAACAACCCCCTTCATCCCCCCGCAGGGCACGGTGCCCCTTTATTAAGGGGGAATTTATCCACAAAGGAGATAAGTATGGAGTCAGCATTAAAGAAATTTGATCCGGAGGTCGCGCAGGCGATTGTTGATGAGGCACAGCGGGAAGAGGAGAAGATTGTTCTCATTGCCTCGGAAAATTATGCGAGCAAAGCGGTTTTAGAGGCACAGGGATCGCTGATGACCAATAAGTATGCAGAAGGGTATCCCGGAAAACGCTACTACGGTGGCTGTCAGTATGTGGATATCGTGGAGTCGTTAGCGATAAAACGCGCAAAACAGATTTTCGGCGCGGAGCATGTTAATGTTCAGCCCCATAGCGGCGCGCAAGCCAATATGGCCGTCTATTTTTCCGTCTTAAAGCCGGGCGATACCATCATGGGTATGTCTTTGGCGCATGGTGGGCATCTCACACATGGCATGTCTTTAAACTTTTCAGGTATGCTTTATAAAGTGGTCTCTTATGGTGTTGAAAAAGAAACCTGCCGCATTGATTATGATAAGGTAGAAGAACTTGCAAAGGCCGAACATCCTAAAATGATTGTGGTTGGGGCATCTGCCTATTCTCGAACCATTAATTTTGACCGATTTAGAAAAATTGCAGATCAGGTAGGTGCCATGCTCATGGTGGATATGGCGCATATCGCAGGCTTGGTTGCTGTAGGGCTTCATCCTTCACCTGTTCCTTATGCCGATTTTGTAACGACCACAACGCATAAGACGCTTCGAGGGCCGCGCGGCGGCATGATTCTGTGTTTGGAAAAATACGCAAAAGCAATTGATAAGTCGGTCTTTCCGGGAATTCAAGGGGGGCCGTTGATGCACGTCATTGCGGCCAAAGCGGTTGCTTTTAAAGAGGCATTGACAGACGAATTCAAAGAATATCAAACACAGATTTTGAAAAACGCGCAGGCGTTGGCAAAGTCGCTGATCTCAAAAGGATATGCCATTGTTTCGGGAGGCACGGATAATCACCTAATGTGTGTGAACTTAACCCATCTTGGCATAACGGGAAAAGAGGCGGAAGAGGCGTTGGATATTGCCGGGATTACGGTGAATAAAAACGCGATTCCGTTTGATGAACGTCCCCCGTCACAGGCGTCTGGCATTCGCTTGGGAACGCCGGTTGTCACAACGCGTGGGATGAAAGAAAAAGAGATGGAAGCCATTGCGGCGTTTATTGATATGGTTTTAAAAAATAAAAAAGACGAGCGGGTTTTAACATCGGTTCGTAGCGAAGTTGCCGATTTGTGCAAACAGTTTTCTTATAAGATGTAATGCCATGCAGTGTCCATTTTGCACCCATTTAGAAGATAAAGTCATTGACTCGCGTATGGGCAAGGAGGGGGATGTTATTCGTCGAAGGCGTGAGTGTTTTGGCTGTAAGAGGCGATTTACAACCTATGAACGTATTGGCGAGATTTTCCCCATGGTCGTTAAGAAAGATGGGCGGCGGGAACCGTTTGATCGGGAAAAAATTTCCAATGGTCTCAAGCGTGCCTGTGAAAAAAGACCGGTGAGCATGGATGTTCTTGATGAAGTTGTGACCAAGATTGAGAAGCGGGTGCAGGAGATGGGGGAGTCTGAAATTAAAAGCGTGGTGATCGGAGAAGAGGTGATTCGCGAGTTACAAATGATTGACCCTGTGGCCTACGTTCGGTTTGCATCCGTCTACAAAGAATTCAAAGATATCGGCGAATTTATGTCCGAGATCAAATACCTCGGCAAGGGGTAAAGACCTTCCCGATCTATTCGGGACCTGCTTTCATTCACTGACCATCCCTAATGTTGTCAATATGGCTGTATAATTGCATAACAGGCAATTATACAGCCTAAAAAATTTTAATTTTGGTGTTGACAAAGTGAATTTTAGGGTATAAATTAAATATGGGTTTTCAGGATTTTTCAGGGTTTAAGATACGGGGTATTGATCAAAGGAGGTATCGCCATGGATATGTCAGTAGAAAAATTGATGTCTGATAAAATTTTTTCCATAGATGCAACAAAGAACATTCGGCAAGCGGCGAACGAGATGGCCGATAAGGGAACGGGGAGTCTTCTCATTGCGCAAGGGGGAGAGTATGTGGGAATCATTACCGAAGTTGATATTGTCCGCAAGATTGTGGGCAAGGGTATTAATCCTGCGACCGTGACCGTTACAGAGGTGATGTCTTCCCCTGTGTTGTCTGTAGATGTCAGCCAGTCTCTCATGGAGGCAAACGATTTAATGGAACAAAATAAGATACGGCACGTTGGGGTAACGCGGCAAGGGAGTATCGTTGGGATTCTTTCGGTTCGGGACCTACTACACCCGGTTTATGTGGGTTAGTCATTAGGGTTGTGACGAACTGTCTCAAAAGAATACCGGTATACCTGTCGCGTTGAGGTCGGCACAATGCCGACTGCAAGGGCGGCTTTATCACCCCAAGGGAGGAGACCCTAGGGAGGAGAAGTGTGTTGGGGGCTCACATTCGGGTGGTTTAGCTACTGTGGGGGGGCGATATGAGCCCCCCCCAGAGGGGTTAGGTCTGCGTACTGCTTTTTAGAAAGGAGGATGCAAATGGAGCCATATAATGCTATTGATCCAGTCTGGGGGTGGGTTGGAACGCTTTACTTAGGGCTTCCTATACTACTTTGTCTGTTTGTCCTTCTCGTCTTAGGGGCTGTTGGTGCTCCGCACCTGCCAACTTCTCATAAAAAACGGATCCTCTACCCTATTTTGAGTATTATTCGGAGAGGGGCACGGAAGAAGATGCTTTTCATAAAATCTTGAAGGAATAAGGAGGTGTGTCATGAAACGTATTAATGTTGTTGTAATCATGGTTTTTGTTTTTTCTCTTGTTTCGCTCAATGCGCATGGCGCGGAATCGCTTAAAAGGCCGTCTGATATCAGCGCGAATCCTGCGGCGGTGCTTCTCATTGATCAGGGAATCCGTCTTTTTGTGGAGGGTCAGTTGGAAACGGCGTTGTCGAGTTTTGATATGGCGATTCAGATGGACACAACGATTCCAGAGGCCTATTTTAACGCGGGTATTGCCGCTCTGGAATTGGGAATGCGCGAAAAGGGGCTTTCCTATCTGAAAACGTTCGCAATCCAGAGACCCCAAGAAGGGGGCGCGTTTTTATCGGGCATCAGTAGTAATGCCACAGCAGCAAAAGGCGCAGGCTCTACGGGCCGTTCTGGTTTCTGGGAATTTGGATTTGCCGCAATTATCGGGTCTATTTTTGTTGTCGCGGCAGGGGCCTACCTGATAAGCGATTCACAGACGGGGACAATCCTGTCTGGTGCAGGGGGGTTGTTTGTGATGGGGTTTGCGCAGGGTCGGCTGTTTCCGGAAAAAACCACCTATATGGTCTATCCAATGCTAAAGCTTGCGCGATCTGGCTCTCCTAGTGGATTGTATTCCCTAATGGAAAGACGCAGGAACAAAGATTGGCAGTTGAGTGCGTCAGCCGCCTAATTGGAACGCTCGCAGGGCACGTTGCCCCGACTGCGGGTCGGAACGCTCGCAGGGCACGTTGCCCCGACTGCGAGATTGACGCATGCTCTCCCTCCGATTTTGCGAAAGCCTAATGAATCGGAGGGAGTCTCTGGCCTTTTTAGAGTAAGCATTGGGCTATTCCCTGCCCGTGTCTTTAAGCGATGCGAAATTGCCGTTTTCATAAAGGGTGTAGCCGACCACTTCCTTTTTCATAACGGCTACATTCTGCGTATGCCACAGACTGATATAGGGAAGATCGTCCGCCAAGATTTCTTGCACCTCTTTATAAATGGCCTTTCTCTTAT
>CAYJXH010000052.1:0-1261 GCA_964373975.1 uncultured Nitrospirota bacterium
GGACGGTGGATCAACACCGAGGCGGCCTTTCTCGCAGGAGAAGAAACAATTGAGCCATTATTGGGATACATTCCGCTTGAACAGGGGCTTCTTGCCGTTGATATGCTGGGCCATCGGTTGGTATCTGCCAAAGCCTACGATCTGAAATAACATCATGAAAAAGATTTTGATTCTAGGCGCCCTTCTTGTCCTCGTTGTCATTCTCGCTTATGCCTTTCGAAAAGGGCGGCAGGCCGACACCATCAAAGAAGATCAAATGACTGTCTTACGAGGGGATGTGATCGCGCGCGCGACAGAAACGGGGTCATTGGTTCCGATGAACGCCGTTGAAATAAAGTCAGAGCAGGCAGGGGAAGTAAAGAAGTTTTTTGTTCAGGCGGGTAGTCGTGTGACGGCGGGAGACTTGCTTGCGACCCTTCAACCAGAATCCTCCCAAGTGCAAAGAGTGGCAGAGGCGCGCGCGCGGGTTTCGCAGGGGAGATTGACTTGGGAGGATGCCCAAACGGAGCAGGAGCGCATGACTGAACTTTTTGCAAAAGGTTTTATTTCGCAAAAAGAGCTGGAAGGGGCAAAGAAACAGGCGGAAAATTCAAAGATTCAATATGACCTCTCTAAGAAACAGCTTTTACTGACTGTCGGAAATAATAAAACTCTGTATGAAAAAATCCTCAAGATGGATATTACGGCAGAGGCAATGGACGACTTTTCGGTCTTCTCTCCGATTTCAGGAACCGTTTTGGAGGTCAATGTCTCGGAAGGACAAATTGTTTCTTCTGGCATGTCGCAGATGACCTCCGGCACCACGCTCATGCGGATTTCAGACCTTTCTAAGATGTGGATCAAGACGAAGATCAACGAAGTTAATATCGGCCAAATCAAAGAAGGACAGAAATCTGAAATTCGGCTAGACGCTATCCCCAACCATGTCTACCAAGGAACAGTTGTTAAAATATCTCCCAAGGGGGAAAAGGCCGACAACGTGATAACGTATGAGGTCACCATTGAGATTATGAATCCGGATCAGCGTCTTATGCCGTCTATGACTGCGAATGTAGATATTATTACGGCTATCGAAAAAAATGTTCTGACCCTTCCCCTGATTGCCTTGACAAAATTAGAAGGGAGCGATGCGGTTCTCTTGCCGGGAACGACCGCAGAGAAGAAATATCAACGCGTCGAAGTCGGGCTTAAAAACGAAACCGTCTTCGTGATTACCCAAGGGCTTTCAGAGGGAGATCGGGTTCTCTTGCCGAAAAAAGAC
>CAYJXH010000052.1:1361-8860 GCA_964373975.1 uncultured Nitrospirota bacterium
TGATAAATTTTTTAAAAAGGAGGTTTAAAATGGATCAGGAACTTTCAGAGGGGGGCATTGCCCCGAACTTTACACTTTCGTCAAACGATGGGAGAACCATTTCCCTTGCGGATTATAAGGGGAAGAAGAATATCATCCTTTATTTTTATCCGAAAGATGATACCCCCGGATGCACCAAAGAAGCCTGCACGTTTCGAGACGATATCGCGGCTTTTAAAACAGCCGATACGGAAATTCTTGGCGTCAGCACGGATACGGTAAAATCACATCAGCGTTTTGTTGATAAATTTCAATTGAACTTTCCCCTGCTGGCAGACAGCGAAAAGGAGGTCGCAAAAGCCTATGGGGCATTGGGACTTACTGGATCGGCAAAACGAATGACCTTCCTTATTGATAAAAACGGGGTCATCAAAAAAATTGTCGCAAAGGTAAAGGTAGATGGGCACAGCAAGGAATTACAAGAAGCGCTAACAGGGCTTACCTAGACACAGCGTTTGTGAATCTATCGGCCGCCGCCCTGCACCCCCTGCCGATGCCAAAGCACCGCCAGAAGTGTTTTGCTGTCTACGATCTCTCCGTTGATACATTTTTGATAGAGTGTTTCAAATGGAAGTGACACCCGTTCTAGGAACTCGTCAGAATCGGTGTGGGCATTGACAGCGGGGGTAAAATCGGTGGCCCTGAAAATATCAATCTTGCCGGTTGAAAATCCGACAGAATGATAATACGAAAAGAGAAAGTCTAACTTGCCCGGCGTCAAACCAATCTCCTCTTCACATTCCCTTCGGGCCGTCTCCCTGGGTTGCTCCCCCGGATCTAAAATACCTGCCGGGATTTCAAGTGTCACCTGACGGACAGCAGGCCGATATTGTAAAACCATATAAACGGTTTCGTCACGATCAATCGCAAAAATCCCGACGGCATTCGGAGGCGTAACAATCTCTCGCACGGCCTCTTTCCCGTTGGGCTGTCTTACGATTTGTTCTTCCGTCCGAACATATTTCCCCTGATAGACAATCTTTGTTGAAATCAGCTCTTCTATGAGCGACCTATTCGATGGATTGTCTTGCGGCTGGAACATATAATTTCTCCGTGTACTCCTTCACCATTCTCCGGGCCGAGAAGGCATGTCCCGCTTTCCGAATTGCTTCTTTTGAAATCTGTATCCATTGATGGGGAACACCCTCTTTGTCCTTCTCGTAATAAAGCGGGATAATCTCCTGCTCTAACATCTCGTACAACCTATTGCTGTCTTCCTCATCCTGTTTCTCTGGCGTCATCTCTGCCGTCGTGTCGCCGAAGGCCCAGCCATTTTTTCCGTTATATCCCTCAATCCACCAGCCATCGAGCGTGCTCAAATGGGGAACGCCGTTCACTGCGGCCTTCATTCCACTGGTGCCACAGGCCTCAAAAGGATGACGGGGGGTATTAAGCCAGAGGTCTACCCCCTGGATAAGATCATGGGCCAGCCGCATATCGTAATTTTCGACAAACGCAATACGGCCTGCAAGCTCTGGATCAAAAGCAAAATTGTACACCTGATGAAGGAGCCGCTTCCCCATCTCATCGGAAGGGTGCGCTTTTCCGGCAAAGACAATCTGAAGGGGTCGCGATTTATTGGTCAGGATTTTTTTGAGCCGGGGAAGGTCATGGAAAAGCAGAACGGGGCGTTTGTAGGTGGCGAACCTGCGCGCGAAGCCAATCGTGAGCGTGTCGCCATCTAGCAAGGCGCCCGAAGCGAGGACTTGGCTTGCCTCCGCGCCTTTTTCTGTAAAGAGTGCTCGCGCCCGTTCCTGTATAAATCGGAGCAGTTTCCGCTTTAAGAAAAGATGTTTTCTCCAGAAAAGGCTGTCGGGGATTGTGAACACCTTTTCCCACAATGCAGGATCGTCATGGCGGTTGACCCAATCGGGAGAAAGATATTTTTCATAAAGCTGACGTAACTCCAACGCCACCCACGTTGGAATATGGACACCATTGGTAATCGCGCTAATCGGGACATCCTCCTCTTGATGATCTGGCCATAACACCTGCCACATCTTCCGAGAGACTTTTCCATTTAAAACACTGACAGCATTGTGCCCTCCTGAAAAACGAAGTGCTAATGCAGTCATATTAAAAGCATCTCCCCATGTCTCATGATGCTGTCCCATGGCCCAGAAACCCTCTAAAGAGAGTGAAAGTTGCGGCCAGTAATTTGAAAAATATTTTTCGATCAACGAGGCGGGATACGCATCGTGTCCAGCCGGAACGGGCGTGTGCGTTGTGAAGACTGTATTCTGGCGAATTTTTTGGGCTGCTTCCGCGTACGGCATTCCGTTGGCAATTTCTTCTCGTATTCTCTCTAGTATCATAAAGGCGGTATGGCCTTCGTTGAGGTGCCAGACATCGGGGGCAATGCCTAATGCGCGAAGGACACGCACCCCGCCGATTCCCAATACAATCTCCTGACGAATCCGAAACTCCTGATCCCCCGCGTAGAGTCGCGCAGATAACTCGCGATCCCATGGTGTGTTTTCGGGAACATCGGTATCGAGCAGGTAAAGCGACACAGAGCCGACAGAAACATGGTAAACCGAAACGTAGATTTTGCTCCGATCTGACGGCACCTCAACCAAGGTTTCGCCTGACGGAAAGGTCACCTTTTTTAAGGCAACGGCATTGATGTCTAAAGGCTTGTAGACCGCCTCTTGCCGCCCATCGGCATGGATATGCTGATGAAAATATCCCTGTTGATATAGAAAGCCCACACCCGTAAGCGGAACCCCAACGGCACCAGCCTCTTTACAATGATCCCCGGCCAGAAGACCTAATCCCCCAGAATAAATCGGCAACGAATTGTGAATGCCAAATTCTGCCGAGAAATAGGCAATCTTTTTGTCTTTCAGGTCTGGGAAGGTTTCTTCAAACCATGTTTTTCTATTGGTATGCTCTGCGTCAAAAGCCGCCAATACCTTATGATATTGATGGAGAAAGGATCGGTCATGGGCTAATGCGTTTAAACGCTCTGGATTGATATCCTGCAGTATTCGTATGGGATTATGTTGGGTCTGTTTCCAAAGGGTGTGGTCTAACGCGCCAAAAAGTGCCCGCGCCTCTGGATTCCAGCTCCACCAGAGGTTATAAGCGATTTCTTCGAGTCTGGCAATGGATTCGGGCATCATCATTCTTTTTTACTTCTCTTTCATATTGATTTATTATGTAAAATGGCATTTAAACAATCGGGTAACAGAGATACCATAATCAAATTTAAAAGTAAATAAAAATGAAGAGGGCGGCGGGGCCTCCAAGAAGGGATTGGGGTTATTGCAAAGCGTGACAGGAATGTGGTATCTTTCGTCGGTTTGAGTTTCTGTGTTAGTCAATCGTCCGACAAGGAATTCGACCTGCAATTAAGGAGACGCGCGTGATCGAAGTAAAAGAATTATTAGATGCGGGGGTGCATTTTGGACATCCCATGAATAAATGGAACCCCAAAATGGCCCGCTATATCTTTGGGGAAAGAAGCAATATCTATATTATTGATCTTCAAAAAACAGTGAAAAAACTAAACGACGCCTGTAACTTTGTCCGTAACCTTGTCGCAACCGGGGAGTCGGTTCTCTTTGTGGGAACAAAACGTCAAGCGCAATCGGTTACCGAAGAAGCGGCAGTGCGTGCGGGCATGTTTTATATCAATCAACGCTGGCTAGGCGGCATGTTAACCAACTTTACCACCATTCGCAAAAGCGTAGACCGCTTAAAGAAAATAGAACAATTAAGCAAGGACGGCACTTATGAAAGACTTCCTAAAAAAGAAGTCATCCAGCTTGAAAAGGAACGCGGAAAATTGCTGAAAAATCTTGCTGGAATTCGCGATATGAATAAGTTGCCCGGTGCGGTTTTTATTGTGGATACCGTGCAAGAACGGATCTGCGTTGCCGAGTCAAACCGGCTTAAAATTCCATTAATTGCCATGGTTGACACCAATTCCGATCCAGACGGAATAGATTACCCCATTCCCGGAAATGACGACGGAACACGCTCTATCCGTATCATAACAAATAGCCTCGTAGATGCCATCCTAGAGGGCATAGCGCTTCGTGTCACGGCGGCTACAGCCGTTGCGACGCCCGTAAACGTGCCAATGCCTGCGGTTGAAACAATACCGCCTCCTGCTGATCTTGTTGGCGATCTTGTTTCTAAGGAGGCAGTCTAAGTATGCTTGCGATAGAAGCGGTTAAGGCGCTTAGAGAGAAAACAGGCGCGGGAATTGTAGATTGTAAAACGGCCATAACAAAGTCGGACGGCGATCTTGAAAAGGCAGTTGAATATCTTCGTCAAAAGGGATTGTCCCAAGCCGATAAAAAGGCCGAGCGCGTCACCAAAGAGGGCTTAATCAGTTCGTATATTCATCCCAACGGAAAGGTTGGCGTGCTGATTGAGGTTAATTGCGAAACCGATTTTGTTGCCCGCAACCCTGAATTTCAAACGCTTATTAAAGACTTAGCCCTGCATATAGCTGGCACTTCTCCCGCACCCCAATATATACGACAAGAGGATGTCCCTTCTGAAAACGCAGACAAAGAAATCGCTTTGTTAGACATGCCCTTTATTAAAGACCCTTCCGTAAAAATTAAGGAATTGATCGCGGAAAAGATTGCCAAAATCGGCGAGAACATCCAATTGCGAAGATTTATTCGGTATCAACTCGGAGAATAGGGGGTCGCCATGCCGGGGCCAAAATATAAAAGGGTCCTTTTAAAAATTAGTGGCGAGTTCTTGGCCGGAGGACAAGGATTCGGTATAGACCCTAAAACCATTGATTCCCTTGCCGAAGAAATTCAAGAGGCTGTTGGCCTTGGCATTGAGATGGCCATCGTCATTGGCGGCGGAAATATTTTCCGAGGGCTTGCTGGTGCTTCTGCTGGCATGGAACGAACTTCAGCCGACTATATGGGGATGTTAGCAACCCTGTTAAACGGACTCGCCCTACAAAGCATTCTGGAGCAAAAGGGAATCTATACCCGCGTACAATCGGCAATTGAAATGAAACAGCTTTCGGAGGTCTATATCCGTCGAAAAGCAATTCGGCATCTTGAGAAAAAGCGGGTGGTTATCTTCGCGGGTGGAACCGGAAACCCTTACTTTTCAACCGACACCGCCGCGGCATTGCGCGGGGCAGAGATTGGCGCCGAGGTCATTTTAAAAGGCACGAAGGTGGATGGGGTCTTTGATCGTGATCCTATCAACGATCCCACTGCACAAAAATATGATGAGATGACTTACCGTGAAGTCATTGAGAAAAGATTGGCCGTAATGGATTTAACGGCTGTGACCCTTTGCATGGACAACAACCTTCCCTTGATTGTCTTTAACATTAAGGAGAAAAAAAACATACAAAAGATTCTCATGGGGGAGAAGATTGGAACATTAATTCGGCAAGGAGCCCCGTGAGAATAGCTTGTGCAAAAGTGAGGGGGGCGAGTCGCCCGATTGGCTAGGCGTAAGGAGCGCGCTTACCCTTGGTAAGTAAGTGACGAACAACAACGCCAATCGGGATGAATCGTTCGCCGAACTGCGCAAGTTATTTTCATGTGGCTCCTAAAGGGCAATAATTATGGATACAGCACTTAAACAACATTTGTCTGAAAAAATAGACGCATCATTAGAACACCTCAAGGGTTTGTTGTCGGGGGTTCGCACGGGTCGGGCCTCTTTGATTTTATTTGAGGCGCTGATGGTGAACTATTATGGAACCCTCACGCCGCTAAAACAGGTGGCCTCTCTTGCGACACCAGAGAGCCGTCTGGTTACAATCTCGCCGTGGGACATCAGCGCGATTCCAGAGATTGAGAAGGCCATCATGTCGGGAAACCTTGGATTAACCCCACAAAACGACGGCAAGATCATCCGCATTCCCATTCCGCTTCTTACGGAAGAGAAACGAAAAGACCTCGTAAAAATCGTCAAGAAAATGGGCGAAGAGTGCAAAGTGACCATTCGGAATCTCCGTCGGGAACTCAATGACGCATTAAAAGCACTTCAAAAAGAAGGATCCCTTTCTGAAGATGATACCAAAAAAAGCCAAGACGAAGCCCAGAAAGCAACCGATCAAGCCATAATCAAGGTTGACGAAACAGTCCATAAAAAGGAACAAGAAATCCTCCAAGTTTAGGGGGAGCCGCCCCCCTGCGGTTAGGACAACCCCCGCAGGCGGGGCAACGTGCCCTGCGAGCGTACCGCCTCGTTGGGGCTTTCGGAAAATGGGGGAAGGGATGGGGGTAGATTCTGTGGCTTATGGAGATACAGTTGCCGAGATTCATCTGGGTTTACTAGAAAAAAATTTAGACCTAGTAAAAAAGCGGATTGATCGCCGACCGATCATTGCGGTCGTCAAGGCAAATGCTTACGGCCACGGCGCTGTAGAAATTGCCCAACATCTGATTAAATCTTCCCCGCAAGTTACAATGCTGGGGGTTGCCTCTCTTGATGAAGGGATTGCCCTTCGATCTGCGGGGATAAAAGCGCCCATCTTATTAATGACCGGGTTTGCAGTCAATCGGATTAAAGACCTTGTCTCATATCACTTGACCCCTGCCCTGTTCGACCTGCCTACCCTTTCCGCACTATCCCATTACGCTAAAAAAGCCTGCTGTAAAATTGCCGTGCATCTCAAGGTTGATACGGGTATGGGAAGGCTAGGGGTTTCTCCCGATGACGTGCTTCCGTTCTTACAAAAAGCAATGGAGGGCGGGATTACCGTTTCCGGAATCTTCAGCCACTTTGCCGAGGCAGACCTATCAGACCTGTCTTATGCCCGCGAGCAATCCACAAAGCTGAAAAAAATATCGGCATCTCTGCAAAGGGTGGGTTTAGCACCCGCCGCTACAAAACCCTATTTTCATCTTGCCAATAGCGCGGCTATTCTAAACTTTCCATCGGCGTTAATGGATAGGGTAAGGCCCGGGCTTTCACTCTATGGTTATTCTCCCCTACAGAGGAAAAAGACGATGGGTCTTTCTCCTATTTTAACGCTTAAAAGTCGGGTGATCTCGATAAAGAAAGTTCCAGTCGGTACCGCGATTAGCTATGGACGAACATTTATCACAAAACGAGAGACACGCGTTGCCGTTATTGGAATCGGTTATGCAGACGGCTATCCGCGCGCCCTTTCAAATTGCGGTGAGATGATTGCAAAGGGCGTGCGCGTTCCTGTGATTGGCCGCGTTTGTATGGATATGACCATGCTGGATGTCACCCATATTCCCGCGCTTTCGGTTGGAGATTTTGTGACTGTGATTGGACAAGAGGGAAAAGAATCGGTCTGGGCAGATGATTTAGCCAAAAAAGCCAGTACCATTTCTTACGAAATTTTATGCGGCCTCAAAGGGAATATACCGCGCGTCTATGTGAAGTAGGCTTTTTATGAGAATGGGCAACCCCATTCACCCTAACAATCGGGCTTTTTGCTATTGACTCGAAAAGAAATTTACAGGATACTCACCGATACGAGATTT
>CAYJXH010000053.1:0-1898 GCA_964373975.1 uncultured Nitrospirota bacterium
TGCATTTTGATTCCTTGATGTGCGTTTCGAACTCTTCTCTAAAGTGCCGGAGGATGGATTCGACAGCAATGACACCCCCTGTGAGGAGATAACAATACCCTCTTCCCTTAATCATGGCGCATAGCTGTTCGATTTCACAAATGTCGCCATCCTGCCCCTTTCCAGATTCTATTTTCCGTAGAATATCTGATAGGTTCGCCAGCCCTAAGTGGCACGGGGGACATTGGCCACAGCTTTCCTTTGCGAAAAAATCGGCGTAGAACAAGGCCGTTTGCACCATGCAACTTTCTTCGGACATGACGATAACGGAGCCTGTCCCTAAACTGGAACCAGCTTCCTTTAATGGCAAGAGATCAAGGGGCAGATCAATTTTATCCCCCGGGAGAATAGCATTGGAAGGCCCCCCCGGAAAAACAGCCTTCACCCTTCCCCCATTGATGGTGCCGCCGCCATAATTTTGAATCAGCTCACGCATCGGCGTTCCCAAAGGAAGCTCATAGAGCCCCTTTCGTCTCACATCTCCCGTTAAAGAAAAGATCATTGTCCCGGAAGTGCGACCCCTCTGCGAGGGGTGCGACCCCTTTTTGTAAAAATCCCCGTGCGATCGGACAATATGCGGAAGATTGCAGATTGTTTCTAAATTATTAACGAGTGTTGGTTTTCCAAAAAGGCCGTGAACGGCAGGGTAGTAAGGCGGTTTCTGCTTTGGCTTTGCTTCCCGCCCCTCAACGACCTCCAGCAAAGCCGTCTCTTCTCCAGCAACATAAGTCCCCGGCGTTTTAACAATTTTAAGCGTAATTCCTTTTGGAAATCCTTGCAACGGACATTCTAAATGGCCATGCTCACGGGCTTCATTTAAGGCTTTGTTGAGAAAGACGATCTCCTCATTAAATGTTCCGTTGATATAGAGATAGCCGTAATGGGCGCCAATGGCAAAGGCGGCGAGCAGTGCCCCTTCAATAAGCTGATGCGGATTTAAACGTAAAAGGTAGCGGTCTTTGAATGTTCCCGGCTCATCTTCCGCGCCGTTGCAACAAAGATATTTGGTCTCGTCCGGTTGCGATAAAACCATAGCCCATTTTTTGGCTGTAGGAAATCCCGCACCGCCGCGCCCAAAAAGCCCCGATCTCAAAACAGCCTCCAACACGCCGGCGGGCTTAAGATCGTTAATGGCCTTATCTAGCGCAACATATCCACCCCTTTCGATATATTCCTTATAAGAAAGCGGAAAGACACAGGGCAGTTGCGTAAGCAAGATATCCCTATCCGTTAGAATATGCCGGTTCTCTACTACTTCCATGGTTTTATTAGAGGGACTGCGGATTAGAGGTAGGGGCGAACAGCCGTTCGCCCCTACGCGTAAAATCCAAGGACAGGCCCAACGAGGCCTGTAATCTCGCCGGGGGCCGTGCCCCCTGCTAGCGACCGGATGTCATCAATTTTCTGTTTCTTGCTTGGTGGTGCGGGCGTTTCTGTCTATTTGCGAGGATAACAGGATCTAACACCTCTCCGCATGGAATGCACCGCATGCCGTAAAAGCAAAGATGCCCAGTGTCATCTTCTAAATCCTGAAAAAAATCTGAAATCATCGTTCCCCCACATCTGTGGCACTTCATTTGTTGCCTCCTTTGTTATAATTATGCCAGCATATAACTGCAAATACAATGCCAAACAAAAAATACTATAATATTTAATATCTTATAAAAAAACACCAGAATAACAATTGTTTCATTTTAGAACATAAAAACAACTTATTGCGTTATTATAAATAATTTTATTTTAAAAACAAATAGTTATAATATATGTTTCAATATTAAACAAGTTTCACAATGAAACGTCTAGGCAGGCTTTACAAGTCCGTACCCCTTTATTTTTCTCCAGAGGGTTGTACGGCTCAT
>CAYJXH010000053.1:1998-6639 GCA_964373975.1 uncultured Nitrospirota bacterium
TCGTTTTGCTCAATCGCTCTTTTTAAATCTTTGTGGGTTGCCGCGATAATTCGGACATCTACTTTTATCCGCTCGGAGTCTCCAACACGCTCAAACTCCCCTTCCTGAACAACACGCAGGAGCTTCACCTGCGTGGTAGGGGATAGCTCTCCGATTTCGTCTAAAAAAATAGTTCCAGTATCGGCCAACTCAAAACGGCCTACTTTATGCGCAATTGCACCCGTAAATGCCCCCTTTACATGTCCGAAAAGTTCGCTTTCTAACACCCCTTCTGCCAAAGCACCGCAATTTAGCCGTATAAACGGCTTATCCTCCCGCAAGCTCAACTGGTGAATGGCATGGGCCATCAACTCCTTGCCCGTACCCGATTCTCCTTCAATAAGCACCGTGGAATGGGTTGCCGCAATTTTGGGAAGGAGGTTAAAAATCTCCCGCATTTTTTCATTCTTCCAGATAAAATTTTCGAGGGAATATTTGGCGCGAATCACCTCGGTCATCGCCGTGCTTTTAATTCGTTCCTGCACCAACTGCCACATAAACATGGCAGAAAGGCGTCCCATCACCTCGATTCTGCGCGGATCGGCATCTAATGCTGAATGGACATCGGGTGTTCCGGTGACATCAATAATGAGGTCTACCTCGGAGGTGAGGAGTTTGTGATAATCGGTTGCCGTCTGAATGTTAAGGCGGCGCGCAATATCCAATGCAGGGGCATTCGGATTGATGTCGGCAATCCCAACGATTGTAACCTGCGGGTCTTTATATAGGATGTCTATTAAGGCAGTTCCGCCACGGCCAGCACCTATAATAACAACTCGGGTCATTTTTTTGTATCACTTCGTGCGGCTAGACATGCCCTAAGAAAATTTTATCAACGGCTTCGTGAACCGCTTTAATGGCAGAAATAGATTCCTTTAAAGCGGCCTCTTCGTAATCGTTGAGTGCCAATTTTATAATCTTCTCAACACCACGCCCCCCCAACACCACAGGCACCCCCGTAAAGAGATTGTCTATTTTATATTCTCCCTGACACAAAACGGTGCAAGGCAGAATCATTTTTTTGTCTTTAATAATAGACTCGACCATCGTGGCCACCGCGGCAGAAGGGGCATAATAGGCCGATCCGGTTTTAAGCAGTTTTACAATCTCGCCGCCGCCATCACGCGTTCTCTTTATCATTGCTTCCAAACGGCTTTTTTCGATCAACTCTGTCACTGGAATACCGGCAACGGTTGTGTAACGCAAAAGAGGCACCATGCTGTCCCCATGGCTCCCCAATACTTGTGTATGCACCGACGCCGCTGAAATGCCAAGCTCCATGGCGATAAAGGCGGAAAGCCGCGCAGAATCTAACACGCCGGCCATGCCCAAAACACGTTCTCGTGGAAACTGGCTCACCTTATAGGCAACATACGTCATGGCGTCTAGGGGATTTGAGACCACCAGTAAAATTGCATGAGGCGATCTTTGAATAACCGATTCCGTAACTTTTTTGACAATATCAATATTGGCGCGCAAAAGGTCGTCCCGACTCATTCCCGGCTTGCGCGGCATACCGGATGTAATCACAACGATGTCGGAGTTTTCGGTTTCCTCGTAAGTTCCCACGCCGATAACACGACTGTCGTAATGGCAGATGGGCGCGGCCTCAACAAGGTCTAATGCCTTGCCAGAAGGCATATCGGTTTCGATATCCACCAATACAACATCGGCAATTTCTTTTTCCACAAGCCTCTGCGCAGTCGTTCCACCAACGTGACCCGCGCCAACAACCGTCACTTTTGCTCTTCCAATCATTTCAATTCGCCCCGCAATAAAAGTCAGTTATCTTACCTGAAAAAAAGTAGCGACGCAAGAACCCCTTTTAGGGTACAATACGCTTTATTTTTATTGGAGACAGTTATGCGTTTTATTCGAAATGGCTTTTTTGTGATTCTGTTCATCGCCCTTGTGCCTTTCGCGGGGGTAACGTCCCCTGCGGGAGCAAAAGATGCGGAACTTATTTTAGATTCCGAACGCTATTTCCCGGAGGATATCGGCCTTCAATGGACCTATAGCGGGTCTTCCGCCGAACAGGTACAAAGCGTATCGGACTATACCAATACGGCCATTGTAAAAGGCAAGACAAAAAGTAAGGGTGTTCCCGTGGTTATTTTTTGGGAGTCCAATCAATCTAATCGCGGTCAGGCCGAAAGTTATCTTTCAAGAGATAAAGAGGGAATTACTTATCACGGCGGGAAACCCACAACCGAGTTTGAGACACAGCTTATTCCCTTTCGGGCAATCAGATTTCCAATTGTTCTGGGCAAAAAAGATGTCCAAGTTGAAAAAAGAGATTTGATTTATGATTTAGATTTAGACGGCGACGGCGTGAAAGAAAAAGCAGATGCCCGCGCGGTGGTGACTGCGGTTGCCATTGAAACGGTTTTTACCCCTGCGGGAACATTTCGTGATACAATTAAGTTTCAGGGAACCATGACCGTCTGGGTGACATTGTCGAAGGATAAAAAACGGGTACCGATTATCGGAACCACAACGCATTGGTTTGCCAAAGATGTTGGCATGGTCAAACAGATCGAAAAATTGGAGTTTCCAGAAGGGCTAGATCGTGCGCCATCAGGAACCATTACCACCGAAGTTCTCACAGACTACACAAAGCCAAAATCTCCGGCATAGAAGGAACAGCTCATGAAATGGGTCTCTGCAATCAGCGAAGCGCGGTCGTCTGCGGAAGCAATAGACGCACTTGAAAAATCCGTTTTATCCGAGCTTAAAGAGGGCGTTGACCTTGCTGTTCTCTTTGTCTCTCCGTTTTTTAAAAACGATTTTGACAAATTGCCCGGCCTCTTTTACGAACGTTTAGGTTGCCGTGTATTGGTCGGCTGTTCGGCGGGCGGCGTCATCGCAAATCGCAGGGAAATTGAAAGGCGTCCCGCCATGTCGCTTGTGGCCGCCAACCTCCCCGGCGTATTGGTCAAGCCGTTTCATTTAGATCAATCGGCCCTCCCCGGATTAGACGCCAGCCCCAAAAAATGGCAGACCTGTTTTGGAACCGAGAGAGACCCCGCCCCTTCCTTTGTGCTTTTGGCCGATCCTTTTACAATGGATGTAGAAAGAACATTACAAGGATTAGACTATGCCTATCCCAATGCCGTAAAAATTGGGGGGTTGGCCAGCGGCGCGGAGGGTGCGGGACAAAACGCCCTTTTTGTGAATAAAGAACGCTATCGGTCGGGAATGGTGGGTCTGGCCTTATCTGGAAATATCGCCATTGACACCATCGTAGCGCAAGGCTGTCGGCCTATTGGCGATCCGTTTTCCATCACAAAATGCAGTCACAATATCCTGATTGAAATAAACGGTCAGAAACCAATTGAGGTCTTACAAAACTTGTATCAGGAATTATCAGAAACCGACCAAGCATTGATGCAACACTCTCTTTTTGTCGGTCTTGCGATGACGCCCTTTCAGGAAAATCTTTCCAGAGGCGATTTTTTAATTCGCAACCTGATGGGCGTTGATTCAAAAACAGGCGCAATTACGTTAGGCGCTCCGCTCCGCGAAGGACAAACAGCGCAATTTCATTTAAGGGACAAGGCCACCTCCTCGGAAGATTTAAAGTGGTATCTAGCGCAATATCAAATGGAGAAAGAGCTAAAATCGGCGCGGGGCGCATTGATGTTTTCTTGCATGGGCCGAGGCGCGCATCTTTACGGCGAGCCGGATTTTGATACCCGCCTGTTTCACGCGCAACTAGGCCCTGTTCCCATGGGCGGATTTTTCTGCAATGGAGAAATTGGCGCCGTCGGCCAAACCACTTTTTTGCACGGTTATACCAGTTGCTTGGGAATTTTTAGAGAGATTGATTTCAAGCCCACCCCCTGCTAGAATCGTCACGATCAGTCAAACATTTACGCAGTCAAACATTTAATAACGGAGGTTTTTTATGGCAAGAGAGAAACGGCAATATGTTAATTATTGGTTTTTGAAGGTTGATCCAGCATGGCGAAGATTGCCTTCCCCAGAACGGGAAGCAGGAAAGATGGAATTTTTGGCCGTCTGCGATGAGTTTGCGCCAAAGGTCATGCAGATTCCTTACTCTACGGTCGGTATTCGCGCCGATGTTGATCTCATGCTGTGGCGAATCGGCTACGAGCTAGAAGATATGCAGGAAATGACCGCGCGCCTGCTTTCCACCGGCCTCGGAAAATATATGAATATCACTTATTCCTATATCGGCATGACAAAACGATCCACTTATGTTGACAAACACGTTCATGAAGGACAGGAATCAAAACGACTTACGATTGTGCCGGGAGAGGCGAAATATCTCTTTATCTATCCCTTCTGGAAGACGCGGGACTGGTATCTTCTGCCAAAAACAACCCGACAAGAAATGATGGATAAACATATCGCCATTGGCCATAAATATCCGACGGTCAAAATCAATACCAGCTATTCGTTTGGGCTGGACGACATGGAGTTTGTTGTGGCATTTGAAAGCGATTATCCCGGCGACTTTTTGGATTTGGTCATGGAATTAAGAGAAACAGAAGGCTCTCGATATACACTCCGCGACACGCCCATCTTTACCTGCGTAAGGAAGAATATAAAAGACGCCCTAAACGACTTGGGGGGCTA
>CAYJXH010000053.1:6739-8831 GCA_964373975.1 uncultured Nitrospirota bacterium
TCTTTACCTGCGTAAGGAAGAATATAAAAGACGCCCTAAACGACTTGGGGGGCTAGGGGCTAGCCGCCCCATGCGGTATAGTCGACCCGTTGGGTCGCCTGGAACAGACATTAACATAGGTGGAAATCCGGAAGGTTTTTATTTGTTGGAAGAGAATGTTGTCATATTAGGCTCCGGCCCGGCAGGGCTTACGGCGGCAATCTATGCGGCCCGGGCGAATTTAAAGCCTGTGCTGATAGAAGGGGCACAATCGGGTGGTCAGTTGATGATTACGACCGATGTCGAAAATTACCCCGGCTTTCCAAACGGAATAGAAGGCCCGCCGTTGATCTCGGAGATGAAAAAGCAGGCAGAGCGGTTTGGCACCACCTTCATTTCTGGCGATGCAACCGAGGTTGATCTTTCGGCGCGGCCATTTAAAGTGGTCGTAGACGGAGAAAAGGAAATCACCGCGAACGCCCTTATTATTGCCTCGGGCGCACGCGCAAAGCTTCTGGGGTTGGAATCGGAAAATCGCCTGATGGGACGAGGCGTTTCTGCCTGTGCCACTTGTGACGGATTTTTTTTCAGGGGCAAACAAGTTTTTGTGGTGGGAGGGGGCGATACTGCCATCGAAGAGGCCGTATTCCTCACCCGCTTTGCCAATACCGTTACGCTCATTCATCGGCGTAACACACTGCGCGCGTCTAAAATCATGCAGGATCGTGCACTACTAAACCCTAAAATGAAGTTTTTGTGGGAGACCGCCGTGGTGGATATTTTGGAGGGAGAGTCAGGCAAGGTCGGCGCGCTTTTACTAAAAGATTTAAAAAAAGACCACGACTTTCATGTTCCTGCCGATGGGATTTTTATCGCCATTGGCCACGAGCCAAACACCGCCCTCTTTAAAGGCCAGATTACTTTAGATGAACGCGGGTATATCCTCACAAAGCCGAGCACGACGCAAACCAACATTGCCGGGGTCTTCGCCGCAGGGGATGTGCAAGACCCAACCTATCGTCAGGCCATCACAGCGGCAGGAACCGGCTGTATGGCCGCCATTGATGCAGAACGATTTTTAGAGGCAGAATCCCATGCTGTCATTTCGACCGAAGGGAGAAATGATGGATAACATCCTTCTAATCGCCAGCAGTGAAAGCGATTCTAATATCTATTACGCAAGCGGATTTTTAGCTCCAGATTCCTTTGTTTATCTTGCGGCCAACGGCAAGACCTTGTTGCTGATGAGCGATCTGGAAGTAGATCGCGCGCGCGCGCAGTCCAAGGTAGATTGCGTCCTCTCCTATTCGGACTATGAAGAAAAGGCAAAGCAGTCTGGGGGCGCGACGACCTTTATTGCCGTTGTCTCCGTCCTATTAAAGGAACAGGGGATAAGCGATTTGACCGTGCCTTTTAACTTTCCGCTGGAATATGGCGATGCGTTGCGTGCGTTGGGATATAAGCTCTCCATTAAAAAAGAACCGCTTTTTGAAGCCCGTGCGATTAAAACGGCTGATGAGGTTACCGCCATTCGCAATGCGCAAATTGCCGTAGAGTGCGCCTTTGACAATGTGGTTGATATTCTGCGCGCCTCGAAGATTACGGGGAATCATGTTTATTGGGAGGGGGTTTTACTCACGTCGGAATGGGTTCGACAAAAATTGCATTTGAAAATGATGGAACAAGGATGTGTGGCGGAGCATACGATTGTCGCTTGCGGTGTGGATGCCTGTGATCCACATAATATTGGCACTGGCCCGCTTCGCGCCCATGAGCCGATTATTTTTGACATTTTTCCAAGATCGGCGGAAACACGCTATTTTGCCGATATGAGTCGTACTGTTGTAAAAGGAACGGCCTCCGATGGATTAAAAAAGTTATACAATACTGTTCTGGAAGGCCAGGAGCTTGGCATTTCGCGGGTGCGGGTGGGTGCAAACGGCAAGGATATTCACGAAGAGATTTGTGCGCTATTTGAACAGCGGGGTTATAAAACAGGCAGGGTCAATGGCCGAATGCAAGGATTTTTCCACGGAACGGGACACGGCGTTGGCCTTGATATTCACGAGCATCCGAGTATCAGTCGGAGAGATTGTGTCTTACAAAAAGGGGA
>CAYJXH010000054.1:0-8725 GCA_964373975.1 uncultured Nitrospirota bacterium
GTAAGCGTGCGGGAATCCCCCGGCTCCCCTTCCCAGATGAGTGCCGCTTTGTTTTTCCGAAAGGTTTCAAGATGCCGATCAAGACAGTTCGTCGAGACATTGATTTTTCCGCCGACAAACCATTTGGCGTAAGGCAGTTTCCAAGTAACAACCTTGTTCCACGGTTTCGCCCATGCAAGCTCTTTTGCAAGATTCCCCCAGAATCCTTCCGGGTCTTTTTCTGCTTTTTTGCAAAGGCGGTCATATTCCGCACGGCTTTTGATGATGGCCAAACTTGCAAATTCCTTGTTAGGTTTAAATACGCGGTTTTCTTTTAATACAGAAGTGATTGCTTCGGACGCCATGGTTTTTTCTCCTAAATCTCTGAACCTGTGAAGAAATTCAAAACCTCGTCATTTCGAGCGTAGCGAGAAATCTTGCACTTCTGTGTTCCCAAGTAAGATTTCTCCTCGCTTCTCTCGTCGAAATGACAACAGCGACAACCTACAATAAATCGCGAAGAAAATCAATTTTATTTGGGGAGGTCTTTTATGTTAGACTCACCCTATGAATCGGGTGCGCGTTTTTATTATTGGTGCGGGAAAAGGCTGTCAGGTTTTATTAGACTACCTGCTTCCGTTTTCATGGGTCCAAATCGTAGGGGTAGCGGATAAAAGCCCTTCTGCGCTTGCAATGAAGATGGCCCGAATGGCCGGGCTTGCGACCTTTATTAGTGATCCCATTGAAATTCTCAAGACGCAAGATGTGGATGTCGTCTTTGAGCTAACGGGTGATCCAGAAATAAATGACCGTCTGATGGGTCTGCCGAGCCGAAAATTTGGTGTGGCAACGGGGGATGCAATACGTCTTTTTATCAATACCATCAATGAAGGGAACGAAAAAAACAATCTGTTAAAGAAGCACATGGAAATTAGCCTCATGATTGCCAATTCCAAAACGGTTGCGCAAATCTTTGACACCATTGTCACCGGAGGCATGGAGATTACCAATATGCCGGTCGGCTCCCTGGCATTGTTCGATCAAGAAAAAGAAGAATTTGCGATTGTTTCCCAAAAGGGATTGCCAGAAGCGTTCCTCCAAAAAGAGAGATATTCGATTCGTCCGGGGGGGCTTACGCAGTTTGTACTTTCAAACAGCAAGCCAACGGTCATTTCAGATTTAAAAGAAGATATGGCCATTGATGTAACGGCACTTCTTTCCGAGGGAATTCGTTCTGTCATTGCTATTCCGCTTGTTTCGGAGTGCGAGTTGCTGGGCATTCTTTATTACGATGACGTTCATCCTCGAACCTATCCTCCTTATCTCGTTGATCAATTAAGTCAGTTTGCGACAGAGACTGTCATTGCGATACAAAAACATAAGGCATTGGCCCAGATAAAACACCTCTCTTCGCGAGACCCTCTAACAGGCTTATTCAATCGCAGTCAGTTGGGGATACAGTTAAAGGAAGCGATTTTTATGACAGACAGGGACAAAAAATGTCTTGGGCTTCTTGTCTGCGACCTAGACCATTTTAAAGAGCTTAATGAAAAATTTGGTTATGAATATGCCGACCATGTGCTTAAAATATTAGCAGATTGTGTTTCTTCCGCCATGGAAAAAGAGGAAGAGGAGAAAGAAGGGAGACCTCCACTTATTTTCCGATCCGGCGTGGATGAGATGACGGTCCTATTTTTCAATGCCACTTCGGAAAAAATATCACACAAAGCGGCTAAAATTAGGAAAGCGGTGCAATCTGCCAGCGCAACGGTTGCATTTCCATTAGATATTAGTATTGGCGCAACCCTTTATCCCATAGAGAGTCAAACGCAAGATCAGATGCTGACAGTCGCGAATCAGGCGTTGCTTATCGCGAAGAAAAGCGATCAAAAAATTTGCATTGGCTCCGCAGGCATCTTAAACCATTCTAGCCGTATTCGCACTATTTTTGAACCGATTGTAGATTTAGATCAGAATCAGATCATAGGCTATGAGGCGCTAAGTCGAGATGCCTATGACAAACTGGCGATCACGGATCTGTTTAAACAATATGCCGCGTTAGGGGAGCTTTCAGCGGTAAAGAACAGTTGTTTTATTACCCAAATAGAAATGGCCGAGGCTTTAAATTTGAAAAGGGTTTTTTTGAATGTAGATTCTGCCATGCTCAATCAGTGCGGATGGGTTCAAAAGCCGCGGCATATTGAGGTTGTTCTGGAGATTTCGGAGGCCGAATCGCTGGCAGACTTTGAAGACTATCTTAAAATTGCAAAAAAGTGGAAGGAGAAGGGATTTAAGTTTGCCATAGATGATTTTGGCGCAGGATTTATCTCACTGCCGTTTATTTCCAGACTCAATCCAGACTATATCAAAGTGGATCGCACCGTGATTCTTCAGGCGGTTACTTCTCTGCCATTCAAGGCCTTTTTAACCAATATCGTTGGGGCACTGCAAAAGGATCAGGGTATTTCCATTATTGGAGAGGGGATAGAAAACGAAGAAGAATTGCAGATCGCAAGGGATGCTGGGATTCCCTTAATGCAAGGGTTTTTACTCAAAAACAAAGGATATTCCAATCTTACAGGCTCTGAAAACAACGGGGTGAGTGCGGCCTGATCTTATAATGAGACGCCTTGTTTATTTCATCCCACGGATACTCCCTTGCTTTGTGATCCTACTTTTTTATTGCCTCGCCATGGCGCAAGAGAGGCCATTTCTGATAAAACAGATTCAAATCCAAGGGAACCAAAAGATAGAAACTTCCACCCTTTTATCCAAAATGGATATTAAAGAGGGGGATACTTTCTCACAGGACGCGGTACAAAAAGAAATTAAAAAACTATACGCCTTGGGCCATTTTAATGAGGTTGCGGCATCTACCGATCCCTTTGAAGGAGGTCTTTCGCTTGTGTTTATTGTTTCTGAAAGACCAACGGTATCTGACATCTCCTTTGAGGGAAATAAACAGCTTCGCACAGAAACACTGAAAGAAAAAATTTCTGTAAAAATAAAAAAGCCAGCCGATACCGTGGCCATTGAGAATGATGTTAAAACAATACAGGCCCTTTATGAGAAAGAGGGATATAAAGATGTCGTCATCCTTCCCGTACTCAATCGTATTTCCGATTTTCAGACCGAGCTGACCTTTATCATCGAGGAAAACGATCCTGTTTATATAGAAAAAATTCGGTTAGAGGGTCTCTCTGCATTCACAGAAGAAAAGATTAAAAAGAAGCTTGATACAAAAGAATATTTCTGGTTCCCGCCTTGGGTCGGAGAATCCGAGCGCATTCAGGAAGCAGTGCTTTTATCAGACCGAGAGAAAATTAAGGATTTTTATCTCAATGAAGGGTATCTTCAAGTACAGGTAGGGGCACCTGTAATCACCGTAAGTTCCGACAAAAAATCGGCTGTGGTTGTCTTTCCAATTTTCGAGGGGGCTTCGTATAAAATTGATACCCTACGGATTGAGGGGAATGTATCCTTGAGCAGTTCTGCCCTAACCGCTGTAACACGGGCGAGGACGGGTCAAACCTTTAGCAAGGAAACGGTGGGTATTGATATTCGGAAAATGATTGATCTTTACGGAGAGGGCGGATATCTTTTCGCGAACGTTGTGCCCGATATTCTTCCCAATGCGGAAGGCAAGACGGTTGCATTGACGTATCGGGTAATAGAGGGGGATTCATACAAGGTTCGCAATATCACGATTCGCGGCAACGATAAGACGCGCGATAAGGTCGTCCGAAGGGAGATCAGACAAAACGAGCAGGATACCGTCAATACGCAATTATTAAGACGCTCCTTTCAGCGAATCAATAACTTGAATTTTTTCGAGGATATCAATCTCGTTCCGGTTAAGGTGGGGTCTGGCATGGTGGACTTGAATGTGGAAGTGCGGGAGAAATCAACGGGGACATTGTCATTGGGAGGGGGTTACAGCTCGGTGGATAATTTCGTTGGGCAATTTGAAGTGAATCAGGGGAATCTCTTTGGAAGGGGACAGCTTTTGCGCGCTAAGGCCGAATTCGGAGGCCGTAGAAGTAGTTACAGTCTCACCTTTCGTGAACCCTATCTTGCGGATTCCACTTATTCGGGGCAGGTGGATGTCTTCAATCAATCTCGGACATTTCAAAGTTATAAGGAAAAAAGGACAGGAGGAGACTTCATTTTAGGCAAATCGTTTGGAGAGTATATCAACAGCAACATTAGTTATACTCTGGAGACGCTCAAGGTTTTTGATCTTAATACCGTTGCGCCCTTCGCCCCGCTATTGGTGCAGACGCAAGCGGCGTTAGGTGAAACATTGACCAGTGCGCTTGGATTTTCTATTTCTCGGGATACAAGGGATTTCCGCTTCGACCCAAAGTCCGGGACAAACCACTCCCTTTCTCTGGAATACGCGGGTACATTTCTAGGCGGGGACAACGCCTATTATAAGGTCGTGCTCGATTCCAGCCGATATTTTCCGGCATGGCGTGATCATGTATTTTCTCTTCATGGCCGAGTGGGCTATGCGGATGGAATAGATGAAAAGGTTTTGCCTGCGGGGGAGCGATTTTTTGTCGGGGGGATTAACACCGTTCGAGGTTTCAAATTTGGGAAGGCCGGGCCGCTGACACCCGATGGCGTTATTAGCGGCGGAAATAAAGAGGTTTTTTTAAATATGGAATATCTGATTCCTCTTTCAAAGGAAGCCGGGTTAAAATGGCTTATTTTTTATGATATCGGCGCGGCGTTCGATGATACGGAGTCCATTGCCCTTTCCGAATTAAGGGAAGGCGCGGGGTTAGGGATTCGATGGATCTCGCCAATCGGGCCGTTGAGATTGGAGTGGGGACGCAACCTAAACCCCAAGCCAGGAGAAACAGATAAGGAAGTTGAATTTTCAATAGGCACCATGTTTTAAACCAACATAAAAAGGAGAATAATACAGTGAAAAGAATTTTAATGGTAACAACGTTTGTTATGCTTTTAACCGTCGCAATAGCCAACGCAGAGGGCGTAACGGCCCCTGCGGGCGGCACCCCCTCTGTGGGAGTGAAGATTGCCTTTCTGGATGCTCAAAAAGCATTAGATAGCGCAAAAGAGGGGATACGTCTGCGGCAATCTTTGGACGAATATGTGAAGAGCCGACAGAAGATTATTGATTTAGACGAACAGGACATTAAACGTCTGCGAGACGAACTCGACAAACAAGGGCCGGTTCTTTCACAAGAAGCCCTCAAATTAAAACAAGGTGAATTTGAAGATAAGGTCAACAGCTACCGCAAGAAGGTCTCTGAACTTCAAAAAGAGGTTCAGGAAAAAAGGTTGAGTGCGTTAGATGAGTTTAATAAAAAGCTAGAGCAGTCGGTTAAATATATCGCCGAAAAGGAAGGGTATGGACTGGTCTTAAACAAAAACGGCGATGGCGGCGCCGTGATTTACGGAAAAGAAACGTATGATGTTACCGTGAAGGTGATAGAACAGATGGATAAACTCTACGCCAAATAACGTAGGGGCACCCCTTGTGGGCGCCCTGCCCCTACAAAGAATTACGATGGAAATCTTATTAAGCGATATTGCCCGTCTGGTTGATGGTAAAATTATTGGGGATTCTTCCCTTGTCATTCACGGGATAAACTCCATTGAATGCGCGAAAGAGGGGGAAATCTCCTTTGTGCGTTCGCCTTCCCATCACAAAAAGGCGATAGCATCCCAAGCCTCTGCCCTCCTTTCTAAAAAAGAGATTCCAGGGCAACGTGCCCTGCGGGAGGCACGAAAGACATTTTTATTGGTTGAGAATCCTGATGGCGCTTTTGCCCAGTTGCTGTCTTATTTTCATCCGCCGCAGAAAGCGATTCCGGGGGTTGATTCCCGCGCGGTGATTGGCCAGAATGTTTTTTTGGGAAAAGAAGTGTCTATTGGCCCGTATGTCGTTGTGGAGGATCAGGCTCAAATTGGAAACCGCGTTTGGCTTTCCCCCGGGGTTTTTGTAGGCCGCGGGTCTGCCATTGGGGACGATACGCGAATTTATCCGAATGTTTCCATCTACGAGGGTGTGAAAATAGGAAAACGGGTGATCATTCATTCAGGCTCTGTCATTGGCTCGGACGGTTTTGGATTCACCCCCTATCCGCAGGGGACGTTCCCCCAATTGAGGCATTTTAAGATTCCACAGGTGGGCGGGGTGATTATTGAAGATGACGTGGAATTGGGCGCGAACGTAACGGTGGATCGCGCGACGCTTGGGAATACCGTGATAGGTTGCGGGACCAAAGTTGATAATCAGGTTCAAATAGGCCATAACGTAACGATAGGCCCGCACACACTTTTGGTGGCACAAGTTGGGATATCCGGAAGTGTTACGATAGGCCATCATGTTATTCTTGCCGGCCAAGTCGGCGTTTCCGATCATGTGCAGATTGGGAATAACGTTGTGGTGGGCGCAAGATCGGTGGTGACAAAAAAGATCGGGGATAACGAGAAGGTCATCGGCTTTCCACCACTCCCGTATCAAAAGGGACTGGCCGTGTTGTCGTCTCTGGAACATCTTCCTGAAATGCGAAAAAAAATAAAACAACTAGAAGGCAGACCGTCTGCCGCGAGGAGCAAAAAATAAAATGACAATTAATATAGATGAGATTTTAAAAATTCTTCCCCATCGGTATCCGTTTCTGCTGGTGGATAAAATTTTAGAAATGGTGCCGGGACAGAAAATAGTCGGCATTAAAAACGTGACCATCAATGAGCCGTTTTTCCAAGGGCATTTCCCCGGGTTTCCCATTATGCCGGGGGTTCTGATGATTGAGGCCATGGCGCAGGTGGCGGCAATTTTGGCCTTTAAGTCTCACAAGGGGGAAGAGGGCGATCTTATTTTTCTCGCTGGCGTGGACAAGGCAAAATTTCGGGAAGCAGTCTTTCCGGGAGATCAACTCAAGATAACAGCAGAGGTCATCAAAACGCGGCATCCTTTTTATCGGTTAAAGGGGTCTTGCCATGTCCATGACAAATTAAGGTGTGAGGCAGAAATAATGGCAGTGGTTCAGCGGGGCACCGGACGATGAGCATCCATCAGACTGCAATCATACATCCTAAAGCGCAACTTTCTTCTTCCGTTGAGATTGGGCCTTATTCCATTATTGGCGAGCAGGTGCGCATTGGCGCAAGAACGAAGGTCGGAAGTCATGTTGTTATTGATGGCATCACCCAAATTGGAGAAGATTGCGATCTTTCTCCTTTTTGTTCTATTGGCCTTCCTCCTCAAGACCTTAAATACAAGGGGGAGCCAACGCGGGTTATTGTGGGCAATAAAAATATCTTTCGGGAATATGTCACCATTCACAGAGGAACACCCACAGGGCGCAGTGAGACGGTCATTGGAGACCATAACTATTTTATGGCTTATTCTCATGTTGCGCACGACTGTCTCATTGGCAATCGTGTGATTATGGCCAATGCCGCCGCGTTGGGAGGGCATATTACCATTGGCGATTATGCGGTTTTGGGCGGGCTTGTTGCCGTACACCAATTTGTCCGCATTGGCGGATACGCTATGATTGGCGGCGGGGCGATTGTGGTGCAGGATGTTCCGCCGTATCTGATCGCGTCGGGAAATCGGGCGAAACTTTACGGATTAAACCTTGTGGGCTTGAAGCGGCAAGGGTTTTCTAATGAAGAGATCGAGGCGCTCAAAAAGACTTATAAATTGGTCTTTCACGCGCACCGTCCTCTCAAAGAAGCGGTGAAAGATTCGCGTAATACGTGGGGACATCTGCCGCGTGTTGAGGCCTTTCTCTCTTTTATCGAAAATTCAAAAAGGGGAATATGCCGGTGAGATCGGACGCCGTCTGCGGTCAGCGCATTGGGTTAATTGCTGGAAACGGCGCACTGCCATTGATCATAGCCTCTGCCCTGCGCGCGTCTTCCTATTCTGTGTCTGCTATTGCCATTGAAAAAGAGGCCGACACAACATTATCTCAAAAAGTAGATGATATCTTGTGGATACCCATGGGTCAAATTGGCGCAATTATCCCTTATTTTAAGCGGCAGGATATTCGTGAGATTGTGATGGCAGGCGGTATTCCCAAGACCCATCTTTTTGACGACGCCCGGGACGAAAAGGCACGCGCTATCCTTACCCCTCTCAAAGAAAAACAGGACGATCTTTTGTTGAGGGCATTTGCATCCGCGTGTGAGAAAGAGGGGTTAAAGGTTTTATCTGTTACCGACTGTCTTCCCTCACTGCTCGCAGAAGAAGGAGAGATGACCCGTCCGCTCACAAAAGGCGAGAAGGCCGATATAGAATGGGGATGGCGCAAAGCCAAACAGATTGGGGCATTGGATATTGGGCAGTGTATCGTGATAAAAGACGGGGTCCTGCTCGCAGTAGAGGCCGCAGAGGGAACTGACGCGGCGATTTTACGAGGGGGTCAATTAGGGAGAGAGGGGGTTTTGGTTGTGAAGTGTTTGAAACTGAATCAAGATATAAGGTTTGATCTTCCAACGGTTGGCCCTCAAACAATTCAAACCATGATAAAAGCCCGCGCCGCTGTTCTTTGCATCGAGGCTGGGGCGACGCTTGTTATTGAGAAAGCGTTATTGCTCAAAATGGCAAAAGATGCTAACATCGCCGTGGTGGGCGTGAGTCAATCTTCCCTCCCCTTTGCAGGGGAGGATTAGCGTGGGGATGGGGGGGGACGGATAAAAACTATGGACAATAGAATAAAAGTCGCGGTAATTGGTGCTGGTTTTTTTGGGGCAAGAC
>CAYJXH010000055.1:0-8653 GCA_964373975.1 uncultured Nitrospirota bacterium
GTCGGGGCGTAGCGCAGCCCGGTAGCGCACTCGCTTGGGGTGCGAGTGGTCGCTGGTTCAAATCCAGTCGTCCCGACCATGTAAGGAAAATTGGCACAGGAATCTATCCATCGTGAGGCACGCATCAAAATGGTGGATGCCCATATTGTCAACAGGGGCATTGTTGATAAAAGGGTATTAAACGCTGTTTTGAAAGTGCCTCGGCATCTCTTTATCGAAGAGGCTTTCTGCGGTCGCGCTTACGGCGATCATGCCCTTCCTATTGGAGAAGGTCAGACCATATCACAGCCCTATATGGTTGCCTTAATGTCCGAAGCGCTCTGTCTTTCAGGGTCAGAACGGGTTCTTGAAATTGGTACAGGTTCAGGATATCAAACCGCCATACTCGCAGAACTTGCGGCACGGGTTCTCTCTATTGAAAGAATCTCACGTCTGGTATCAAAAGCACGCACCATTTTGGACCAACTCCATTATCGAAACGTGATGCTCCGCGTCGCCGATGGCACGTATGGCTGGAAGGAAGAAGGCCCGTTTGACGCGATCTTGGTTGCGGCTGGCGCACCTCAAATTCCTACGCCGCTTTTAGAACAGCTCAAAATAGGGGGTAGAATGATTATTCCTGTCGGCGAAAAAGGATCGCAAGTTTTACAAAAAATAGTGAAAAAAGAGGAAAACAAAATGGTGACAACCCCGCTTGTCTCGTGCCTCTTTGTCCCCTTGCTTGGGGCGTATGGATGGCAGATTGAAAAAAAATAAGCAATACGCCGCCTCCGGCCTCAAAATAACCAACACCGCCTCCGGTAAAAAAGAGGCATTCTCTCCGCAAGAGAGACAACCCCCTCTGTCCCCCTTTGTAAAGGGGGAAGTCAGTCTTTACCTTTGCGGTATGACCGTTTATGACCATTGTCATTTGGGCCATGCGCGATCGGCGATTGTCTTTGACGTTATTCGCAACTACCTCGAATATAAAGGATGGAATGTCCGTTTTGTGAAGAACTTCACCGATGTGGACGATAAGATTATCAATCGAGGAAATCTTGAGGGATGTGATTTTAAAGAGATTGTGAATCGTTATATTGCCGCCTACGAGAGAGATATGCAGCGGCTTGCCGTGCGTCCTCCGACCTTGGCACCGCGGGCGACGGATCATATTGACGAGATGCTCACCATCATTTCGGACTTAATTGAAAAAGGGATTGCTTACGCGGTTTCAGGCAATGTCTATTTTGAGGTGGCGCGTTTTCCAACGTATGGGAAGCTCTCTGGCCGGAATCTTGATGAAATGATTGCTGGTGGCGGCGGACGGGTTGAGGCGGACGAAAATAAAAAGAGTCCGTTGGATTTTGCCCTTTGGAAATCTGCGAAAACGGGAGAGCCTTCGTGGGAATCTCCTTGGGGGCAGGGGCGGCCCGGCTGGCATATTGAATGCTCCGCTATGGCCATCAAGCATTTAGGGAAAACGATTGATCTGCATGGCGGCGGAAATGATCTCATCTTTCCGCATCACGAAAATGAGGTGGCGCAATCGGAGGCTTTTACCGGGCAAGCATTTGTCCGCCATTTTATTCATCATGGCCATGTCATGATTAATCAGGAGAAGATGTCCAAGTCGCTGGGGAATTTTTTTACCATTGAAGAGATATTTAATAAATCTCATTTCTCTGAAGCGATTGTCGCAGAAGTGGTTCGGTTCTATCTTTTATCAACGCATTACCGTTCCCCCATTGAGTTTTCCGATGCGGCCTTATCCCTCGCCAAGACGGGACTCGATAATTTTTACACCTTATTTGAGGCAACGGCCTCAAGCGGTACTAGCGGCCCGCAGGCGGCGCGCCTCGTTGGGCCGCTGGGAGAGAGTAATGACGTTTGTCGGCATTTTCTGACGCTGTTTCAAGCCGCCATGGACGATGATTTTAATACGGTGGAGGCCATTGCCGTATTGCAAAAATTACGGCGCGAGGTTAATACAAAAAAATTATACACAACCGAAGTCAGGGAACTATTTATTTCTTTAGGTGCGGTGTTGGGGCTATTTAAAATCCCCGTGGAAGAATGGGAATTTGCCGAAAAGCCCGTTTTTAATCTTCAAACATTAGATGTCGCGAATGAAATCGCCCGTCGGAGGCAAGCAAGAGAGCAAGGCGATTTTGCCTTAGCCGATCAGATTCGCAAAGCGCTTTCTGCGCAAGGCATCATTCTGGAAGATTGTCCCGACGGAACAACAAGGGTGAAGCGATAGACCCCAATTTAATAAATAAATCTGTCGCGGTTATCGGCGGCGGCCCAACGGGATTGATGGCCGCAGAAGTCATTAGCGCGCACGGGGTGCAAGTTGCCTTGTATGATTCTATGCCCACTGTCGGGCGAAAGTTTTTGATGGCTGGCAGGGGCGGATTGAATATCACACACTCAGAACCTTTCGAGGCATTTGTTTCTCGTTATGGAAAACGAGAAACAGAAATAAAAAAATGTTTAATGGGTTTTTCGCCAAATACCCTGCGCGAATGGGCGCGTGGACTGGGGATCGAAACCTTTGTGGGCACATCGGGGCGTGTCTTTCCTCTGGGCATGAAGGCCAGTCCTTTGTTGCGGGCGTGGTTGAACAGGCTTACGACATCAGGCGTTAAATTCTATCTGCGGCATACATGGATCGGATGGAATGCAGATGGGTTATTGAAGTTCAAAACGCCTGAAGGCGAAAAATGTATTCAGACGGATGCCGTGGTGCTGGCTCTGGGCGGCGGGAGTTTT
This sequence comes from uncultured Nitrospirota bacterium, assembly GCA_964373975.1. GTDB lineage: Bacteria > Nitrospirota > Nitrospiria > SBBL01 > SBBA01 > JACPZM01. The sequence continues at coordinate 2,752 of CAYJXH010000055.1, forward strand.
CCGCGACTCGGCGCAAATTGCGCATGGGTTGATTATTTGAAGCAGACCGGGGCAGTGGTTACGACATTACAGCCTGCGAATTGCGGATTTAATGCCAATTGGAGTGCGCATTTTTTGGAACGATACGCGGGACAGCCAATAAAATCGGTTGTATTAGCGTTTGATTCATTTCGTCGAAAAGGCGAGTTTATCGTAACAAAAACAGGCATAGAGGGAGGGCTAATCTACGCGGCATCGGCATTGTTGCGCGATGCGATTCTTGCGCAGGGGCAAGCAGTGATACAACTAGACCTTGTCCCCGATAAATCAGAAGCATTCTTGTTGGAAAAATTATCTATGCCGCGTGGCGCGCGTTCGATGGCGTACCATTTGGAGAAGACCGTGGGCATTTACGGCGTGAAGGCTGGGCTTTTGCGTGAGTGCGTGGCGAATGTGTCGCCCACACCACGAGATGATATTGCAAATGCCAAACGGCTTGCGTTTTACCTCAAACATATCCCCGTGACATTGATCGCCGCGCGTCCCTTAGAAACCGCTATTAGCACTGCGGGCGGCGTAACATTTGAATCGCTTTCTGAACATTTAATGCTGGGCACACGCCCCGGCGTTTTTTGTGCTGGCGAAATGTTGGATTGGGAAGCACCGACGGGCGGGTATTTGTTGACGGCATGTTTTGCAAGTGGATCTGTTGCGGGGAAAGGGGTGTTGAACTGGCTCGGCCGCGTAGGGGAATAAAACAACGCTACGTCTTCGTTTTTTTAGCGGAGACGTCCCCCTTTTTCTTCTCCACCGTAATGTTAAACGCTTCTATCTTCTTTCTTAATGTGTTGCGATTGACACCCAGAAGCCTTGCCGCCTTGACTTGATTGCCATTGGTTTCTTGAAGGGCTAACTTAAAAATAGGTTTCTCGCATTCGGAGATGAGTAGGGCATAGAGGCCCTTATTATTGCCGTGCTTTATTTTTTTTACAAAAATAGCAAACTTCTTCTCCAATAATTGCGACAAATTAAGATCATGATCGGCCTCTGTATTCTTGGGGTTATTGACGGTTTCTGCACTCATAATAACTCCTTGTATTTTTAACAGCAACCGGGGGGGGAAGCACCCACAGGCAAAATAGTCAACCCGTTAGGTCGCCTGATACTAGAATGGGCACCGTGCCCCCCCACAATAAGAAATGACGCGTTATAGGGCGGGTTTTGTAGCTTGATTGCTGTATCGGTACACACTTCTACTTCTTGATTTCTGGGAAAAAGATGCCCCTCTTCATCCACGACCGCTTGCATCGGCCCAAGATAAATAGCCTTTTGTCCGGCATAATCGCAACCTGCTTTTTTCGCAAACTTATAGCCGATGAAGACGACAGAATAAAAGCGATTTCCTTCAACCTCTTTCCAGAAATCTTTTTTAACCACGGATAGCCCATAGAATCCGGATCGTTCCAACGCCGCAAGATATTGATCCTCGGTTAAAGCGCCAGAGACACATTCCCCCCAAAGACGCGGATTTGACTTCATGGATTGCGGAAGCGGTTTTTCGGAAACGGTATCAGAAATAACAGCACGTCCAAAATCTTTCAGAACCCGCCAGATTTCAATCAAGACAGCTTGTTTGTTTGCCGAGAGATTGATCACACAATTAGAAAGAATGACGTCTGCGAAGGAATCGGGCAGGGGTACTGCTTCCAAAAAGCCTTTGTGAAACTCCACGACATCATAGCCTAGATTAGAAGCGACATCCGTTTTAAATTGGTTTGCTTTTTTTAGCATCGCATCCGTCATATCAATTCCAATTACACGGCCCAAAGCCCCCACTTTTTTAGCCATCACAAAACAATCTATTCCGCCCCCCGCGCCTAAATCCACAACCACTTCCCCCGAAACAATTTGCGCGAAAGGAACGGGACTGCCGCAACCGTAAGAAATATCGAGAGCCCCTTGCGGGATATGCGAGACATCTTCACGCACATACCCGCCCGTACAACAAAGTTGCGGGTCAGCAGACTCCGCCGCCGCCGTATAGAAATTGCGCACGATCTTTCGCGCATGATCAATTTCCACCGATAAAACGCACCCAGACCGGGCAATAGCCACTTCAAATCCCCCTTGGGTAGCGATCCCTGTTTCTTTATTATCTGCAATGGCATCTTCCCCCATTGCGGTAATAACGATAGGCCTATTATATCCAGAGTTCGTCTTTCTCGCCATTTTCTCTTTTGCATTCATAAAGAGGATTTCGAGAATCAGGTTTTCATGAAAGGTTGAAAAAGGGTCTTCTCCCAAGAACGAGTCACTGTGATGATAACTATGCTCCATGTCGCCGCCGCCGCATAAAAATTTCAGATAACAATCTTTACACTTGGCCTTTTTTTGCACGGTCGCATTACGAATGTCCTGCGCTAACGCGGCATTCTGCCAGATGTCGGAAAGTGATTTTTCAGAAAGAGACCCCATTTTTAAAGAGGGAATCCCCGCCAATGCCGCAGAGGGGTAGACCATGGAATCCGCGTAGACGCAGAGTGATTCGTAGGCCATATTCATTAGATCGAACTTCACCCCGGAACGTCCCATCAGTCTGCCTTTTTGCGTCTCAATATTGTCGAGTGTGATTCCGTTTTCAATTGCCAGAGTATTTAGTTTAAGAAACGTCTCTAAAAGCGCCTCGTTAGAAGGCGAGGACAGATGGCGGAATTCCGTTGCGCGTCCGCGATGATGGCTCAAGAGGAGATGGATGTTTTTAATTCTAAGCGATCCTGCAAGCGGAATCATTAACGGCAGAACGTCTATATTCGATTGGGTAACCACCGTTGTGAGCGTTGGGGAAAATCCTGCGCTGACGGCTTCTTTGATGCCTTTCACGGTTAAGTCAAAGGAACCGACACCTCGGATCGGATCGTTGAATTCCGCAGTAGGGCCGTCGAGGCTGATTTGAAGTTTCAAACGGTTGGGGTCTCGTTGTGCCAGTTGTTTTAGTTTTTCGCCTTTGAGGAGAATTGCGTTGGTCAGAATAACAAGCTCTGCATGAGGGGGTGCGACCCCTGCGAGGAGAATGAAATCAATAATCTCAAAAATGTCAGCACGCAGAAAGGGTTCTCCTCCTGTAATATAAAAACGGCTTGTCCCTAGGGCAAGGGCCTCATCAATCGTTTTTTTCCAAAACGGAGTTGCGTAACCTGTGATTCCAGAGGGAGAGGATGAGACAAGGCAATGGTTGCACGAAAGGTTGCAGGCGTTTGTGACGTGCAACCAAAGTTCTGAAAGGCGTTTTGTGGAGATGGCGTGCGCGCGTCCCGGGTAAGCCGCTCGAACAAAAGGGGTTAAGGAGAGAAATCCCGCGCGCAGGGCATCTTGTAAAAAGGTTTGGCAATCGAGCCATCCTGCGGCCCAGTCAATCGCATGATGGTTTCTATAAATTGAAATAATATCGCCCAGTGATTTTTTGCCATCAACATAAGAGAGTATCTCCGCGCCTTTATCGTTGGTCGCGATCCAATGCGGATGTTCAGGATCAATAACAAGCACAACCCCCTCTTTAGCTATTTGATGGAATGTCGGTGCGAAGAGGCGGGATTTTTCGTTTAAGGGTAGGGACATTTTTTAAAATGCGACAAGGTTTGTGCTATTATACACAAAGAAAATAAAAATGGAAGGGGTCTTTTCAATGACAATAAAATCGGTTGTTTTATTCATTAGCGCATTATTTTTGTTTATCCAAATGACGAGTGTCGAAAAAGCTTATGCCGCGCCGCTTCAGAAGGTTCGTTTAAAAATCGAAGGGATTCATAAAAAGACCCTGCTTCAAGAAACAGGGGCTTTCTTCTGCGGATTTACGACTGCAACAGACTGTGAGTCGCAAGATATTCCGCTGATGTTGCAAAAAATTAAGACGGCGTTGGTCAGTATTCCTAGCGTGAAAACAGTGGAGATAAGCTTTAAAAAGAAATGGTTTTTCTTCAAAGACTATAACCATGTCTATGCGGTTGTGGAGTTCGAACTTGGGAAGCTTACGTCAGAGACATTGATTCTTGCCGTTGAATCTGCCAGTGACGCAAAGAATATCTATAAGGTTAAATTTATAGAGTAGGGTTTAATTTTATTGATTCTTGGTTGTTGTTTTTGCTATAATCATTGGCATAGGGAAGTTTAGAACAATAAATAAAGGAGAATTGAATCATGGGAGACACCATTCGAAAAGTAGATTACTTCCATGTTGGCGCGCCAAATAAGGCGGGAGAAGGGGCGAAAATTCTTGCGGCCCTTTGGGAGTCGGGCGTGAATTTGTTGGCATTTACGGGTTTTCCTTCGGGCAGAAAGGCACAAATTGATCTTATCCCAGAAGACACCGAATCCTTTAAAAAAGCGGCAAAGAAGTGTGGTTTGAAGCTAAGCGTTAAAAAAACAGGCTTTCTGGTGCAGGGAACAGATCGCGTGGGAGCGGTCGCCGAGATATTATCAGAACTCTCCACGGCCAAAATAAATGTAACAGCCATTGACGCGGTCACTGCCGGAGAAGGACGATACGGTGCCATCTTTTGGGTGAAGACTGCCGACGTTAAAAAAACGGCCAAAACGCTTGGGGCATTTTAAGGTGATTAGTAAAGAAGCCGTGGTGGGTTACCTTAAAAAATCTATGCCGGATGCGGATGTTGATATTGTTGATAAAACAGGAATGATGGATCATTATCGCCTTGAGATTGTTTCGGAAGTGTTCAAGGGAATGAATCTTTTGGATCGTCAGAGATCGGTTTATGCGGCACTCAATGAGCCAATGACAGATGGCCGGATTCACGCATTAGAAATTAAATCACGTACACCAGAAGAGTAGGGAGGATTTGAATATGGCAGACCCCATTGAGGAAGAAATAAAAAAAGAGATCGCTGACAATAAAATTGTTATCTACGGCAAGGGCACAAAAGAGCGGCCCATGTGCGGGTTTACAAAGGAAACCGTAGAGTTTTTTAACCGCTATGCCTATCCCTATATCGTGATTGATGTGATGCAAAATATGCAAAAGCGGGAGGCATTATCGCGAATGGCCAATTGGCCAACACTTCCTAAGGTCTTTATCGGGGGTCAGTTTTACGGTGATACCGATATTTTAGACCCCATGGCGGCCAATGGCGAGCTGGTGGAACTCCTCAAAAAAGTCTTTTCCGTTGCGCCTGTAGCATAGTTCGTATAGCGCGTCATCTATATCCCCCTTTGCAAAAGGGGGTAACGGTGTCATAACCGTTGGGAGACCCCATGGCACAATCGCTTCACCAAATTCAATATACCTACGAAGACTATCTCCTCTTTCCAGAGGATGGAAAAAGACATGAGCTTATTGCAGGAGATCACTTTATGTCACCCTCGCCTATCACAAAGCATCAAAAAGTTTCAGGACGGATTTTTGCTAAGATATTTAATTTTCTTGAGAACACCCCGTTAGGCGCAGTCTTCTCTGCTCCTTACGATGTTATCTTTTCAAATATAGATATTGTCGTACCGGATATCTTGTTTGTCTCTGATGATCGAAAAGCAATTATCACCGAAAAAAATATTCAAGGGGCACCCGATTTGGTGATTGAGATTCTTTCCGAGTCCACTCGAAGAACTGATGAGGTCAAAAAACGCAATCTCTATGAACGCTACGGGGTTGCGGAATATTGGATTGTTGATCCAGAACTAGAGACGGTCAAGGTCTATAAAATGACCGATGAGGGTTATGTTCGTCCTGATCTGCTTTCTTTAGAGAGAGGGGATGTTCTCGTCACGCCACTGCTTCCCAATTTTTCTCTTCCGTTATCGGAAGTTTTTAAGTAACAAGGCTTCTCTAACCCAAACACCTCTTCTTCATCCATGCCGAGAGGTTTTGCCCCTGCTCTTTTTTGAACCGAATCCCGATCTCTATGAACTCAA
>CAYJXH010000056.1:0-8428 GCA_964373975.1 uncultured Nitrospirota bacterium
TCCTCTTTCAGCTTGGCGAAAATCATTCTTCCAGCCGCTGTCTGCAATACCGACGTAACCGAGACCTCTACTTTTTTGCCAATTGATTTTCTGGCGTCATCAATGACAATCATGGTGCCATCCTCCAAATAGGCCACCCCCTGCCACGATTCCTTCCCCTCTTTCAATACAAAGACGCGCATCGTCTCTCCGGGCAGGACCACAGGCTTGAGCGCGTTTGTAAGCTGGTTAATGTTTAAAACAAAAACCCCTTGAAGCCCGGCCACTTTATTGAGATTCATATCGTTGGTGACAATCTTTGCCTGAATCTTTCGGGCCAGCGCAACCAATTTGGCATCCACCTCTCGTATCGCAGGAAAATCGTCATCCACAATTTTAAGATCAAAATTCTCCATTTTCTGTAGACGATGAAGAATATCCAAACCGCGTTTTCCCCGAACCCGCTTATTCGGATCACCAGAGTCTGCAACATATTGCAACTCGTGAAGGACAAACTGGGGGATGATATAGGTTCCTTCCAAAAAGCCAGTCTCGCAAAGATCGGCAATCCGTCCATCAATAATCACACTGGTATCGAGCAGTTTTAAGTTGGAAACAGAATCGTTGCGACGCCATTCCAAAAGACGGGGGTCTTTCTCCACTTTCAAGGCCAAGATAACGCCAAGATAGGAAAAGAAAAGAAGGGAGGGCACCTGCCAACCGATAGAGGGAATGAGGTTTGGCGCAGGAGAGAACGCAACAAATGGCCCGATGATCGGTTCAAGCAGAAAGTGCATCATGGGGGCGCTGATAAATCCCCCAACAATAAATCCAATCATTCCCCATAACATCCGCCGCGTTAGAAATCTTCCCAAAAAAAGTCCTACACCCACACAAAAACAAAAAAATAAACCTAAAAATAGGTAAATGCCATTCATAGACATATTGCTTCCCTTCCATTTGCGACCCTTCCTTATTCATTATTCCGGCGTGAGCGTTATGTAAAAGCGATTTCCTTGCCGATTGATTAAGAATAAAACAGAATCACCCTTCTTTATTTTTGAAAAAAGCCTTTCGTAACTTTTAAGATCGGAAACAACCTTCCGGTTGATTTCAATCACCAAATCGCCTTCTCGAAGTCCCGCCTCTTCAGCAACACTTCCCGGCTCAACCTGTACTACAATAACCCCTTTCTCTTTTATATTAAGATCAAACTGCTCGGCCATCTCTGGCGTAATCTCATGAACCAAAATGCCCAAGGCCGACGCTTCAGGCGTATTCTCAACCTCCTCACCCTTTTGTGCTACTTCTTTTGGCTGTTCGGAAAGCGTTACAAAAATCTCTTTCTCTTTCCTGTCCCGAATGATTTTCACCGACGCCTTTGTCCCCACACGGGTTCGCGCAACCATATTCCTTAAATGGCTGGAGTTATCAATCTCCTGCCCTGTAAAAAAGACAACCACATCCCCTCTTTTAAGATCAGATTTTGCCGCAGGGGAGTCTGGCATGATATCGGTTACAAGAGATCCTTTGGCGTCTTTTAATCCAAATTCCTTTGCCAATGCGGGGGTAACATCCTGAATAGAAACGCCCAGCCACCCGCGCGTGACCTTTCCGGTTGCAACCAAAGAATCCATGACCGATCGAACCATATTACTCGGCACGGCAAAGCCTACGCCCATATAACCGCCGCTTCGTGTGAAAATAGCCGTGTTGATTCCGATCAATTCCCCGCGAAGGTTCACCAGTGCCCCGCCTGAATTTCCCGGGTTAATGGCCGCATCCGTTTGTATAAAATCTTCATAATCAGCAATGCCGACATTGGCCCGGCCAATAGCAGAAATAATCCCCATGGTCACGGTCTGATTTAATCCAAAGGGATTGCCCACGGCCGCCACATATTCTCCCACTTGCAGATTATCGGAATTGCTCCACGGAACGGTCGCTAAATCAGTCGCATCAATTCGGATAACGGCAATGTCACTTTTTTTATCCCTTCCCACCAATGTTGCCTTAAATTCGCGCTTGTCCTCGAGAAGCACTTTGATCTCGGACGCTTCTTCAACAACATGATTATTGGTCACAATCAGTCCATCAGAAGTAACAATGACCCCCGAACCTAAACTCTGCTCTTTCCGTGATTGCGGTTGTTGAGGCACGCCTCTACGATGAGGAGAATTATCTCCTTCTCCAAAGAATCTTCGGAAGAGCGGATCGTTAAACGGAAATCCTTGCCCCCCCTGCCCGCTGTTGTTGTTTTTGATAATGCGGGTGGTGGAGATATTCACAACAGCAGGGGTTACGGCTTTTGCAATCTTTACAAAAACCTGATCCGCGGGGAGAACCTCTATCGCTTTTTCTTTTGGCGGATTACTAACAGCCTGCCCCATAGGCAAAAGCTGAAACTCCGAGACCAAGGTAACCCCAACAATTGCCCCCATCAGTAATAAAATAAGGCCGCCCGACAGTTTGCGAAGTTTATCGCCCTTTTCTAACATTTTAACTCCTTTAATCTAAATAAAAGAAACCGGCACCTTGGTTATTGTACAATGATCTTCATTTTGGTGTAAAGGTTTGCTTCTGACAGCACCCTGTGGTAGATTACCGTCACTTACAATGCCATCGCCTAAAAAAAGTCCGGCAGTGGAAATGTCAGGGGTCTTCCTCATCTTATTGGGGACACTGCTTTCCATTAGTCTTCTCACCTATGATCCAACTGATTCTTCTTTCTCAACGATCAATACCAGTCCCGTCGTTCAAAATTGGATTGGAAAGGTCGGGGCTTTCTCCGCAGACATCTTCTTTCAAATCATGGGGATCAGTGCGTACTTCCTCCCCGTTGGACTTATTTTTTTAGGGTTCTCATTCTCCCAAGAAAGAGCGCCAGAAGAAAAACAGAACCTAAAAAAGATAGGATGGCCAGTTCTATTGCTCCTCCTTTCAGCTTGGGCAGAGCTTTTATTTGCAGGGTCCGATGCCCCCAATTTCAAGGGAGGCACAATCGGTTTTTCAATCAATCAATTTTTAATCGAATATTTTGCTTTAACCGGAACCTATCTCCTGCTCTTCTTCTTTTCGATACTTGGCGTCATGCTGGTTGCCCCTTTTTCTCCGGCAGATATTGTTTTAAACGTCTCTCCACATATCCTACAATGCCTCCAATGGATCAAAGAACACATTCGGTCTTTCGCGCAAAAAATACCGCATCAAAAGACGGTTGTGGAAGACCTGCATGATACTGGCGAAGAGACGGAAACAGGGAAAGAGGAAACGGATGCCGAGTGGGACAGCCCCCTCGCAGGGGACGTTCCCCTCGCAGGGAACGTTTCCCTTGAAGAACACGCCGATTTCAGACAATCTTTTCCCGCAGATGACAATGGAAATGGACGAAACACCGCCCGCGAGATGGAGGAAGAGGGTGCCTATCAACTCCCTCCGTTATCGCTTTTATCGGATCCCCCTATTTACCTCAAGAAGGTCTCCCCTGAAGAGTTGGCGGCACAGGCCCAAATATTAAAAAGAAAACTTTCGGATTTTGGCGTATTGGGAGAAGTCAAGGAGATTCATCCCGGGCCTGTTGTCACGCTGTTTGAATTTGAGCCAGCCGCGGGCGTAAAGCTCAATAAAATTACAACACTCTCTGATGATTTGGCTTTGGCCATGAGGGCATTGCAGGTGCGGATCGTCCCGCGCATTCCGGGAAAATCGGTTGTGGGTATTGAGATTCCAAATCGCATGCGCGAGGAGGTTTTCCTAAAGGAAATCCTCTCGTCATCCTCCTTTGCAAGGCTTTCTTCAAAATTGCGTCTCTCGCTGGGAAAAGATATTTTCGGAACGCCAGTGGCCGCAGACCTTTCTGCCATGCCACATCTTTTAATTGCAGGGTCAACAGGCTCCGGAAAGAGTGTCGGCTTAAACAGCATGATACTTTCTATTCTGCTGTCCGCAAAGCCCACCGAGGTCAAACTGCTTCTGATTGACCCCAAAATGATTGAGTTATCTCTTTATGAGGAGATTCCGCATTTGATTGCCCCTGTCATTACCGATCCAAAAATAGCCTCCAGTGCGTTGCGGAGAATGGTTATGGAGATGCAAAGACGCTATGAACTGTTGGCCGAGATGGGTGTTCGCAACATTTCCGCCTATAACAATTTGTTTGCAAACGGGGCGATTGTAACGCGTCCGCCCAAGACCCAATTCTTATTCGACCAAATGGCGCAAGACAGTTCTGTGCCTGTGATTCCTCTGCCGCCGCTTGTCCCGTTGCCTTATATTGTCGTTTGTATTGACGAGCTGGCCGATTTAATGGTTGTCGCCTCGCGCGATGTTGAAGAATCCATTGGGCGGCTTGCCCAAATGGCGCGTGCCGCCGGAATACATCTTATTCTCGCAACACAACGCCCATCGGTAGATGTGCTCACCGGTGTAATCAAGGCTAATTTTCCCGCACGAATCGCCTTTGCCGTTACCTCTAAAATTGATTCTCGAACCGTCCTTGATACCAATGGCGCAGATCAACTTTTAGGAAAAGGGGATATGCTTTATATGTCGGCGGGGACATCCAAACTGCTTCGAATTCATGGAGCCTACGTTTCAGAAGAAGAGGTTAAACGGGTCGTCACGTTTTTAAAAGAGCAAGGAAAGCCGCACTATGAGCCTATTTTTTCAACCGTCTCGGAAGAAGCCTCTTCTCAAGATAAACAGGATATCAATGCCCGCGATGAGTTATATGAAAAAGCGCGTGACTTGGTCATGACCACGGGTCAGGCCTCCGCCTCTTTTATTCAGCGAAGAATGCGGGTTGGATATCCCCGTGCGGCCCGGATGATTGAGCTGATGGAGGAGGACGGCGTTGTCGGCCCCGCAACAGGCAGTAAGCCCAGAGAGCTTTTGATGAAGAGAAACCCCAACGTGCACACCCACGACGCCTTTACAGATTGATGAAGAACCTGTTTTGAAACTGATTTTACTGCTTCAATTCGTACGCCCCAGCACTGACTGAGCTTCCACCAGAACCAGATCGCTTGATTCCATCAAAATCAAATTCAGGTGTTTTTTTTCGGTGAGATGAATCCCCCCTGCTCCACCCTTATTATCATAAATAATATTGTTTTACACAATAGAATCCTGCATTGAAATAAGGCTCATCCCTTTTGCTGTATTTCCATACACGGTGTTATTCTCAATCAATGCGCCACTAATAACGCCTTCTGGATCAGAGCCACAATCTCCATTGATCTGAATGCCACTTCTGCCGTTTTCAGAAGTCTGATTGCCGCGTATCACGGGGATTATCATTATGGGCCATGGCTATTAGAAACGTATATGCCGTGCTCTTTATCTTGCCCCACTGACTTTATTAAGGCCATTACCTGACTCAATAAACTTTGCATCAACAACTTTTGATTTATCCATGGTCAAGGTGCACTCTTCCGATTCTTCAACTATTTCAGAGCTAGAGGCACAGTCCCCAGTCCAAGAATCAAACTCCCATCCTTCATCTGGTTTAGCTGTCAAGACGACAGGAGTCCCTTTGGGATAGGCCTCGCAGAAGGAATAGATCGCTATACAAACAGTTCCTCCAACGCCACGAGAAGGGTTGACCGTGACAGTACCATTACCCAGATCATTATTGACGTCCCCCATCATGAGCGCAAAGGTCTCCGGATTGACAGGCTTTATATTAAAGGTTGCAATACAAGTCATATTTTTATTCAAGGTGACCGAGACTGAGAGATCTTTCCCCGCGCAGGGGGCACCCCATCTGGCAAAAACGGATTTGTCATCTGGGGCTGCCGTGAGAGTGACCTTCGTTCCCTTTGTTGTAAAACTCTTGGTGCAAACCTTTCCACAATCAATTCCAGCAGGATCGGATGTGATGCCACCAGCCCCCTTCCCAGCCTTTTTAACATTCAATTCATAAGTAACAGGCACGGTTACTTTGTGAGAGGTTGTATTGGTCTTGGTCTCTTTTGAATTTTCTTTCGATACAATCGTCGCCCTATTTTTGATTGCGGCTTTGGATGTACTCGTACCCACTTTTGCTGAAAATTCGACTGTCCCACCAGTCCCTGCGGGAACAGACCCTATCCTCCAAGAAACTTTGTTTCCATCAACGCTTCCAGGACCCGTTGCGAATTTCAAGTCGATCAGCCGTTTATTGGCTATATTTTCGACTACGACTTCTGTCGCGCCTACTTTTCCAGTATTGGTATAGGTAATCTGAAAAGTGATTGTGTCTCCCACTCCCACCTTGGCTGGTGGATTAGCCTTTAAAGTTGATTTTGAAAAGACAGGCAAATCTTTTTTAGTGACTACCTTTGAGACAACAACCTTCTCTTTTGAGGGGGGAAAATTCGATTTATTGCGTATGGGTATAGCACGCTGTAATGTAATTTCAGTGAGTTCTCCTAGCTCTCCTGCTTCAAATGAAATCACTGGATTTTCACTGGCATCTTTTCCAAAGGTTAAAGTATCAAGCAGGCGATCAAACCCCTTGTGATTGGCAGAAAACGGCGTTGTAAAAGAGTTAAATGTTACTGGGTCTACTCCTGTTTTTTGAAGTGGATTTGACAGCTCCGACAGCACAAGTTTTTCTAATTGTTCAATACTGACAGCGGTTGGAGCGGGGACTTCAATTGGGTCAAGAAAAGCGTTTTCGATATTGCTTCCTTGCTCACGATAAGCAAGCCGCGTGATCATATCTGAAATCGGATGTATATTGGCAACCCCCGGCCCTCTTGCGATACTAAAGAGCGATTGCCCGTTTGGTAGATCTACCTTTAATAAGAAGGGCGGGGTCGAAAGTTCCGCGAGCGATACTGTAAACTGCCCATCCGCATCTGTTTGCGTCGTTGCAATCTCGGAAGACTGATCAATCACCGTAACAAGCGCGTAGTCAACCGCCTCCCCGATTGCTACTGTTCCAGTCAACACCCTTTCCGCAGAGTGATCTGCCTGATTGTCAGTGCCACAATGAAAGAGTAATAAAGTTGAGGCTATACAAATTGCTTTAACGATTGGTCGCATCACCTGCCTTAATGTAAGAAGACAAATACAAAATGTCATTTCAAGATGACAACATCTTCACGCAACGCCATTATAGTGCCAGTATAGCACATCTTACGTCTGAATTATAGAGCTTGCATTCCTCTATGTATTCCTTATAGTATCGCATCAATGGGTGATCTATTGGTAAAATTGCTATTGATCCTGCTCTTCATCCCGTCCATACTTTCTGCAGAGCCTCTTCAGAAAACGCTTCAAACACTTCATGAAACCTATGCAAAGGTCAACGACATCACAGCCGATTTTTCTCAATCGGTTACGTTTGAGGGCTTTGACACCACAGCAGAGTCGAAGGGCAAGGTTTACTTTAAACGAGGAAAGATGCGATGGGATTATTCGGCTCCGACAAAACAGCAGATTTTTGTAGAGGGTGAAACACTCCTTCACTACACCCCAGAGAATCAACAGGTGGTACGGTCTGTTCTCGGAAAACAAACGGGACTGCCAATTGATTTGTTTATTAGTATTGAAAAGATCGAAGCACTTTTTCATCGCACACAAGTCAAAGAAAACACGCTGATCTTAAAACCCAAAGGAAAGGGATCGCAAGTGGCGGATATGGTTGTAACCCTTGCCCCACTTCCAAAAGTAAAGGGGCTTTTTATTAAAGAGATTCTGATCCACGAAGAAAATGGCAATCAATCTAAATTCAAATTTACAAACTTTAAGATCAACAAATCCCTTTCGGAGTCATTTTTTTCGTTTAAAATTCCAGACGGGGTGGAGGTCATCGTCCTTCAATGAGCGTGACCGGTTTTTTCAAAAAAATGGGGATTGGCCTTACGAAGACCCGCCAAGCCCTCTCTCAAGGCTTACAGGAAATTTTTACAGGAAAGCCTTTTATTGACGATGCCGTATGGGATCAACTCACCGAGGTTTTAATTGGCGCCGATTTAGGTGTCAGTGTAACAGAACGACTCATCACCGCATTAAAAAAATCAATCCAGAAAGGCGAGCCTGCTGATTATGATGCGTTGAGAAAAAAACTCAAGTTGGAATTGTCGAATATTTTAATGGCCGTAGGACCAAGGGCGGGCACAAGGCCCGCCCCGCAGGTGACCCTCTTTGTCGGGATAAACGGTGTCGGGAAGACAACGACTATTGGAAAGATTGCCGCGCGATTGCGACAGGAAGGGAAGTCGGTTTTGCTTGCGGCGGGGGACACCTTTCGGGCAGGGGCAATCGCGCAACTGACCATTTGGGGAGAACGTGTGGGAGCATCTGTCATCTCATCCCCGCCGGGTGCTGATCCGTCCTCTTTGGTATATGACGCGGTTTCTGCCGCAATGGCGCGCAAAATAGATCATCTTCTTATTGATACTGCTGGGCGTCTTCAAACCAACCATAATCTCATGGAAGAGTTAAAAAAGATGGATCGGGT
>CAYJXH010000057.1:0-5129 GCA_964373975.1 uncultured Nitrospirota bacterium
ATGAGATATTGTTCTAACGCCTCCCGGCTTCCATGAAAGTTATCTTCCGGGGAAACCAACGAAACTTCCGATCCCGCAACTTTTAAATTAAACAGGGTGCCGCCCAATAGGTTATATCCAACGATTTTTATAACGCCATTCACGGAAGACCATTTACCCCAGAAACCTTGATCCCCGTTATCTTTAATCGTTACTTTCATTAGCCCTTTAAGCGGGGGAATTTCTTCCTGTTGCTTTTGCAAAAGAGAAATAAGTTCATCTAAAGTGGGATCGGGGGGAGGAGGTGCGGTTGTGCGGAAAATAGCCTGCGTACAGCCTACTAAAAACATGAGTAACGCAAAAAATAATATCGGTCGTCTCAATATAGCCATTCCTTTCACAGCAACCCCTCTGTATCCGCCGAGCATACCATAAACACAATGAATTTTTGTTTGGGTTCCTTGAAACGAGCAACAAACTCCCTGTATACTGACGGTTGCACTGTAACCGTTTTATTAAAAGGAAAAGTAAGGAGAAAATTGTTTTGTCAGAATTGGATCCATTAAAAGAACTCCGTTCTCAAATTGATGCGATGGATGATCGGCTTGTTGCGCTTTTAAACGAACGATCCGCAATTGTTCTCGCGATTGGGCGAATTAAAAAAAAGAACAATTCCCATTTCCATACCCCCGCACGCGAACAGACTATTTACGATAGGCTTACCGCAGGAAACCCCGGGCCGTTTCCTAATGAATCCCTCAAACACGTTTTCCGTGAAATTATGGGGGGGTCTTTGTCATTGGAAAAAGAAATTCGGGTTGCCTATTTGGGGCCGGAAACAACCTTTGCGCATCAGGCTTGTCTGCAACGCTTTAGCGCGTCTGTCCTGACCACACCCGTGCATACAATTAAAGATGTTTTTGAAGCCGTGGAAAAGGGATCAGCCGATTTTGGCATTGTTCCCGTTGAAAACGCAACTGACGGAATGGGGAACGACACCCTTGATCTTTTTGTAGACTCCCCGCTTTTAATCTATGGCGAAGTATTCCAAAACGGCATCCGTTTTCTCGTTCTCTCGCAAAAACCCTCCGAAAAAACAATGCGTGATAAAACATCAATTCTTTTTTCGGTCAATGAGAGGGATAAGCCGGGGGCGCTCTATGAGACGTTAAAATTGTTTTCAGATCGTCCGATACATTTCCAGTCACGGCCTTCCAAAAAGAAGCATGGGGCATATTTCTTCTACATTGATATCGCGGGCAATCCTGCGGAAGAGAAAATTGCTTTGGCATTAAAGCAGGTTGAAAAGGACGCGCTCTTCTTGAAAGTCCTTGGCGCTTACCCTATGGCGGAACAACCAGGATGATTAAATTTAGTCCAACATTGAAGGCCATTCCCGCCTACATCCCCGGCAAGCCGATTGAGGAATTAGAACGAGAGCTTGGCATTGCGGGTGCCATTAAACTCGCGTCAAACGAAAATCCGCTGGGATATTCGCCCAAAGGAATGTCGGCGCTAATGACAGGGGTCAGAAGCATATCGCGTTATCCAGACGGCAATGCTTTTCTGTTAAAAGAGGCGTTGGCGCGGAAATGGAATGTAAAATCAAATCGTGTGATCATCGGGAATGGCTCCGATGAGATTATTGCCCTCATCACCCG
Source organism: uncultured Nitrospirota bacterium (assembly GCA_964373975.1). Lineage (GTDB taxonomy): Bacteria > Nitrospirota > Nitrospiria > SBBL01 > SBBA01 > JACPZM01. The sequence goes on from CAYJXH010000057.1 coordinate 1,641, forward strand.
TGCCCTTCTCATGCCCGGCGATGAAGCGATTATGGCCGATCCTTCTTTTGTTATTTATCGTCTAACAACGCTTTCCTGCCACGCAAACCCAATGATTATTCCACTGTTAGACGGCCGACACGATCTAACGCGCATGGCTTCTGCGGTCACGAAAAAAACAAGAATTATTTTTATCTGTAATCCCAATAACCCTACGGGAACCATTGTTCAACGCAAAGAAGTGGAACCATTTCTGTCGCGTCTTCCCAAAGATATTTTGGTGGTCTTTGACGAGGCCTACGCGGAATACGCAACCGATCCTGAATTCCCGCGTTCTGATTTATTTTTAAAAAAAGGTGCCTCTGTTATTTTCTTAAGGACTTTTTCAAAAATCTATGGTCTAGCAGGCCTTCGCGTTGGATACGGAATCGGCTCCGAGGAAATCATTGCTCTACTCAATCTTATTCGTCAGCCGTTTAATGTAAATACACTGGGGCAAAAGGCCGCGCTTGCGGCTTTGTCTGATGATTCCCATATTAAGAAATCGCTTGCGCTCAACGAAAAGGGAAAACGCTATCTCTACCGAAATTTTGACGCCATGGGAATATCCTATCTTCCGACGGAGGCCAACTTTGTCTATTTTAAACTTTCTAAAAAAGGCAATGATCAAAAAGTTTATAATGCCCTGCTTTCCAAAGGGGTTATTATTCGGCGGCTAGAGGAAGGGGCTTTGCGCGTCTCGACGGGAAAGATGTCGGAGATGTGGCGATTCATTCGTGCGTTGCGGGAGACAGTGTAAACGATGAAGCTATTGCGACTTGAAATCATTGTCCTATTGGCTCTGTTTACTTTTGTCGGGGCAAATACAATAGACACTAGAAATGTTTATGCGGCAAAAAAAGGAAAAGGCAGGGCGAAGCCCAAGGTAGAGAAAAAGATCGAGGAAAAGAAAGAGACCCCCCCTGAAGAAAAAAAAGAAGCGCTCTGGATACATCCCGGAGGGACTCTTTTATCAACCTCTTTTTCGTCTGATGGGAAGAGTGCTGTTTCTGTTAATTCAGAAGGGGCTATTTTCTTCTGGGATGTAGCGACAGGAAAGAAGATTCGGTCGGTTCGTTACGACGGTAAGGCTACTGCGGCCACGTTTTTTGGGAATAAACAACTAGCATTTGCGGGCGGTTTAGATAAGGACAACACCATTTTTATGCTGAATTTAACCACGGGCAAAAAAACGGAAACATTGGCCGGGCATAAAGGCGGGGTAAAGACGCTTGCTTTTTCCCCAGATGGGGCGACGATTCTTTCTGGCGGATGGAATAATCAGGTAACACTTTGGGGGGTGGAACACGGCGATATTGTGCTTGTATTGAAAGGGCATAAGGATGTCGTCAATTCCGTTGCTTTCTCGCCAGATCGTGTGCTTGCGGCATCTGGAAGTGCCGATGGAAAAATTATTGTCTGGAATATGAGCACGGGAGAACTTACGCAAAAAATCAAAGCCCATAAAAAGGGCGTGCTCAAGGTTGCGTTTTCACCCGATGGCAAGCTGATTTTATCAGGGGGAATTGAAAAAGGAAAAGGAAAAGATAAAAAAAAGAATACCTACCCTATACGGTTATGGGATGTTGCCACAGGCAAACCGCTTGCTAAAACAAATCTTGGAGAACACAAAGAAACGCTTTTAATCGCCCTCTTCTCCCCAAACGGAAAATATGTATTATCAGGGGACGGTACGACCGCTGCGAACGGTAGCGGGACGTCTACGCCAAATGCAACACTTAAACTCTGGGATACGGAAGCCCCAGGAATCGTCCTACCCAAAAGAGTTGTCGCCCCGCCGAAAGAGCCAGTCAGAATTTTTGAAGGACATGCTGGGGCGATTTTAACCGCGGCTTTCTCTCCCGATGGCACGCGGGTTCTAGCGGGTGGAGACGGCACATTAACAATATGGGAAACAGAGACCGGTAAAATACTTGGGGGAGGGTCTAGCGACCCCGGGCAAACGAGTCAACCCGTTGGGTCGCCTGAACTGCCTCCGCCCGCAGGGGGCGTCCCGCCAGAAACAGAAAAGCCACAAGAACCAGCGTCCCCACCAAGGGGATAAAGAGAAGGAGGAAAAAATGATTGTTGTATTGAAGCCTACGGCAAGTGATCTGCAAACAGAACAAGTCATCGCAAAGATTACAGAGGCCGGGTTAACGCCTCATGTCATGAAGGGGGTAGAACGGGTTGTCATTGCCGTGATTGGCGATGAACGGGTCTTGGGGCCAGATATTCTTTCGGCAATGCCCGGTGTACAAGAGGTTATGCCGATTCTATCCCCCTACAAACTGGTTAGCCGGGAATTTCAAAAAGAGAATACGGTTATTGACGTTAAGGGGGGGACGCCCCCTGCGGGCGTACGCATTGGAGAGAAGCGGGTGATTGTCATGGCTGGGCCTTGCTCTGTTGAGACCAAAGAGCGTCTTCTCTCTATCGCCGAGGATGTAAAGCTTGCGGGTGCGTTGATATTGCGTGGCGGGGCATTTAAGCCGCGGACATCGCCCTATAGCTTTCAGGGACTCGGAGAAGAGGGGCTGGAAATGCTTAGTGAAGCCAGAGCAAAAACAGGTCTTTTGGTCATTACCGAAATAATGGATCCGAGGGATATGCCGCTTATGATGAAATATGCCGACATTATTCAAATTGGTGCCCGGAACATGCAGAACTTTCGGTTGTTGTCGGAGGTCGGTTCTTACAACAAGCCGGTCATGCTCAAAAGAGGACTTTCCGCGACGATCAAAGAGTTGCTCTTATCGGCAGAATATATTATGGCCGCTGGCAATCATCAAGTGATTCTCTGCGAACGCGGCATTCGCACCTTTGAAACAGCAACACGCAACACCCTTGATCTTTCTGCCGTCACGGTCATTAAACAGCTTTCTCATTTGCCCATTATCGTTGACCCGTCCCACGCAGTGGGGAAGACCGATCTGGTTGCTCCGATGGCAAAAGCCGCAGTGGCCGCAGGGGCCGATGGGATTATGCTGGAGGTGCATTCTAATCCAGAACTCGCCTACTGTGATGGGGAACAAGCACTCCTGCCGAAAGATTTTAAAATACTCATGGATCAGATGAAAAAAATTGCGATCGCGGTAGATCGGGAAATGTAGGGGCGACCCTTGTGGTCGCCCTGGGCAGGCACAAGGCCTGCCCCTACATAAAGGAGAAAGTATTGTTATTTAAGCAAATGACGGTTATTGGGGTGGGGTTGATTGGTGGCTCTTTAGCCTTGGCCGCCAAACGCAAAGGTCTTGTCCAAACGGTTGTTGGCTACGGAAACAAACGGGGAGATTTGCACAAGGCCGCTTCTATGGGCGCAGTAGACCGATTTTTCTTAACACTGCCAAAAGCCATTGAGGGGGCGGATTTAGTGGTATTGGCCACGCCCGTCTCGGCATTTGAACCTATCGCAAAAATAATGGCGCCCTATCTTAAACCTACGGCTGTGGTCACCGATGTTGGAAGCGT
>CAYJXH010000057.1:5229-8280 GCA_964373975.1 uncultured Nitrospirota bacterium
ATGGCCGGTTCGGAGAAATCAGGAATTCAATCGGCCTGTCCAACGCTTTTTGACAAAGCGCTTTCGATCTTAACCCCCACTTCAAAAACAGATAAGAATGCCTTCAAGAAAGTTTGTCTGCTTTGGGAGGGGATTGGCGCAGAGGTTGTAAAAATAGATCCTATCAAACACGATCAGATCATGGCCGTTGTGAGCCATCTTCCACACGTTATCGCTTATAGCCTCATGGAACTTTTTTCTCATCCCCGCCTCGTCAAATCAGATATGTTGTCCTTTGCGGCGGGCGGCTTGCGCGACTTTACCCGCATTGCAGAAAGCGCGCCCGACGTATGGCACGATATATTGCATCTTAATAAAAAAGCCGTTGTAGAGGCCATTGACTTATACCAAGAGACATTAGAGAAGATGAAGAAGGCCATTCTCTCAACGGAAAAGGGAGGCCTACGCGGAGAGAAAGACGCGCTGTTAAAAATTTTAAACAACGCCAAAACCGTCCGCCAAAGGATTCGCCCGTGAAACTGTCTGGAGAGATAACCGTTCCCGGAGACAAGTCCATTACGCATCGTGCCATTCTTCTTGCGGCGATAGCAGAAGGGCAGAGTCAGATTCACGGATGGCTTCCCTCCGAGGACTGTCGCCGAACATTAAACGCCGTTCGGGCCATGGGCATTTCCGTTCAAGAGGGCGAAGAGACACTGTGTATAGATGGACGAGGTCTTTCTTCTCTCAAAGAGCCGGGCGATTTCATTGACTGCGGAAACTCCGGAACAACACTAAGACTCTTAACCGGCTTGTTGGCTGGACAATCCTTTTTTTCGACACTCACGGGAGATACCTCCCTAAGGAGACGGCCGATGGGGCGTGTCGTTGACCCATTGCATAAAATGGGGGCCAATATCTTTGGGCGAGGAAACGGCACCCTAGCCCCTTTGGCGATCAGAGGCAAAGCACTAAAGGGTATGGAATATACCCTGCCTATTGCGTCGGCCCAAGTTAAATCAGCCTTACTGCTTGCGGGTTTATACGCTTCTGGGATCACCGGCATTATAGACCCCTTTGGTTCTCGCGATCATACAGAACGTCTGCTCAAATATTTTGGTGCGGCCTTTAAACAAAACGATTCGCGCTGTTCTATTACCGGGGGAAAGGGGTTTCCGGGAAAGACCCTTAAAATACCAAGTGATTTTTCTTCTGCCGCATTTTTTATCGTGGCCGCCTTAATTGTGAAAGACTCGGTCATCACAATCAAAAATGTGGGGATGAACCCAACACGAACTGGTCTGCTGACGCTATTACAGAAAATGGGGGCAACGATAGAAAGAGGCTCGGCCGATACCTCAATAGACTACGAGCCTGTTGCAACCATTAAAGTTTCAGCGAGCAATCTCAAGGGTGCCGGCATTATAGAGGGAGCGATCATTCCCAGAATGATTGACGAATTCCCAATCTTTTGTATTGCCGCGGCGTCTGCAGAAGGAGAAACCATTATTCGCGGGGCAAAAGAGTTGCGGGTGAAAGAGTCCGATCGAATCGCAACAATGACAAAGGCGCTACATGCGATGGGTGTGGACGCAAAAGAACTTCCAGATGGAATCCACATCGTGGGGAAAAAACAATGGATTGCACAGAGAGACGTTCAATGCAAAACCCAAGGGGATCACCGAGTGGCCATGGCGATGAAAATAGCCGCGCTTCGAACCAAGGGCGAAATTACACTTGATGATGAAGCCTCCATTGATACCTCTTTCCCCGGATTTAATGAGATGTTAAAAAAGATATGTCATTGATTATCGCAATTGATGGGCCTGCGGCGGCAGGGAAAAGTTCTGTAGCGAAGGCGCTTGCCAAGAAGCTCAACCTGCTTTATCTTGATTCAGGTTCTTTATATCGGGCTATGGCATGGAAGGTCTTGCAAAAAGGCATTGATCCTACGCAACAATCCGAGGTCGAGGGGTTTTGCGAGGGGCTTAACATCATGAGTCGTGTTGGCGGAGAGGTCTTTGTTGATTGTGAGAATATCACCTCATTTTTGCGACTTCCAGAGGTAACACGCCTCTCTTCACAGATCTCCATTTATCCCGGTGTTCGTAAAAAGTTGGTGTCGTTGCAGAGAGCGTTGGCGCAAAGCGGCGCGGTTATTGAAGGACGGGATATCGGAACCGTCGTTTTCCCATCGGCTGATTTTAAGTTTTATCTGGATGCTTCTCTGGAGGTTCGAGGGGAACGGCGCTTTAAAGAAATGGCGGCGAAAGGAATCGTCTGCGACCCAAAAACCGTTATCCATGATATTCAAAAAAGAGACAACAGTGATCGCGAAAGAGCCGTTGCCCCTCTACGCGCCGCCCCCGATGGCATTATTATTGATTCTACTTCGCTCTCACTAGAGGGCGTTCTAGAACAAATGCAGGAAAAGATCAGAAAGAGACCTTGACCACATTAACACCTACAGCCGTATTAGAAAAAAGCTGTATGGCGGGAATATCAACCAGCAGTTTCCCGTCTTTTACTTCCGCGAATGCCCCAGAAACTTTTGCTGTCCCATAGATAACCCCTAAAATAACCCCGATAGCGGCACCTTGGCCAATGTTGCTTGTTTTGTCGCCCGCATTATCCACAAAGGCTAAACTTGCGGCACCAACCAACGCGCCCGCGGCACCACCATAAAGACCATCTGTTAGAATGCGTTTGAGAGAATCCGATTCGGCATAAACGGTTTTTACGGGAAGCAACGCGACGAACACAGAAAACACAATAACAGCAACGATTTTTTTCATTTTTTTCTCCTTTTGTTTTTTTGTTTTTTTGTTTTTTTGTTAGTTTTCAATCAACGGATTATTACCCCTTCTTCTTGCTCATCGCCTCCATGAGGATATGGGCCACTTCAGGACGCGTGAATTCAGGGGGAGGGCACTCCCCCGCAATGAGCATCTCCCGAACACGCGTTCCAGAAAGACTCACCCGCTCTGATTCATCGTGCGGGCAAATCTTTTCCGATGCCATCGTAAGACATTTTTTACAATAAAAAGCATTGTTAAAAAAGATCGGCTCAAT
>CAYJXH010000058.1:0-1920 GCA_964373975.1 uncultured Nitrospirota bacterium
GCAATTTTTCTATTGGCCCCAGCTTGAATTTTGGATTCAATAATGTACGCACGCCTTCAAAACAAAACCCATTCTGCGAAAAGACGAAACTGTTGCTATACTTCCTAATAAGGGTGAGGTGTCAATCCGATCAATACTTAAAGGAGGTTTGTCATGAGTTTATTATGGGAGTCAAAAGAAGAGAGAATCAAGAAGATAGAAAAACTCAAAACATTGGCCACCACAGTAGATGGTTTGCCACGATTGCTAAGGGGCGTTGGCGAGGAGATCGGAAAACAGTTCCATGCCAGCCTCAATGCGCTTCATGGCTACCATGAGGAACAGCACAAAGAAGTCATGCTGACGCAGTCAACTTCAGAAAAAAATATTATGGCGGCACTGGTGGCTGTCACAGAGCGTCAGAAAGCTGAATTTACAGAGCAATTAAAAAATGCGCAACTCCAAACTTTAAAAAGTGTAGGAGCAATGATACAAAAACTTGATGAAAAATTGGACAATCTTGCGGAGACTGGCGAAGAATCAAGCGCGGTTGCTTTTGGTATCGCGGAAGTCATTCAAAGAACAATAGACGCGGTATCAGAAGGGGTAGCGAGTATCGGCAATGTTGTGCCAATCGCGTCGGTGCTGAAACAAAAACAGGCCAGTAATAGCATCCCTGACGCAGACTATTTTTCTCGCAGTGATAGAATATAGTGGACAATTTAGCTAGAGATGCTTTTACGTCTTTGGCCTTCTCCATATTGAGAAAATGGCGGGATAGACTAACAACTCCATAATGAACGATGTCATCACGCCGCCGATCATGGGGGCGGCAATGCGCCGCATGGTGTCTGCGCCCGCGCCTTCTGCCCAAAGAATCGGAACAAGACCCACCAAAATGGCAACTACGGTCATCATCTTGGGCCGAATCCGCTTTGCCGATCCTTCTACCACCGCTTCGTCAAATCCTTCGATTCCTCCAATGGATCCTGATTGGATATATTTTTGATAAGAAAGATTGAGATACAGAAGCATGATCGAACCGGTTTCTGCGTCTAATCCCGCCAAGGCAATCATCCCGACCCAAACGGCAATGGAAAGGTTAAACCCTAGAAGATATAAAAACCAGACAGCCCCGACCAGCGAGAAAGGAACCGCAAGCAGAATAATTCCGGTGGCAGTTAAAGATTGGGTGTTTAGATAAAGGAGGAGGACGATGAGCAAAAGCGTTATGGGGACAACCAGCATTAAACGCGCTTTGGCGCGTTCGTAGTAAGTAAACTGACCCGACCACTCGATGCGAACCCCGGTTGGAATTTTTACATTCTGCGCGACTTCTTGTTTTGCCAGCGCGACATAGTCGGCCATGGGGGTTTCCCCGGGATCAACAAAGACCAGCGAAACAAGCTGTCCCCCTTCTGAAAGCAACATCGGCGGCCCGCTCACCATTTTAAATTGCGCTAAATCAGAAAGCGGAATCTGCGCGCCTGATTTCGTTGGCACCAGCACGCGGGAAACGGCTTCCGGGTCTTCGCGAAACGCGCGCGCATACCGGACACGCACAGGATAACGCGCCCTCCCATCAATAATCTCGGTAATCGGACTTCCGCCAATGGCGGTCTCAATCACTTCGTTGACCTCTCCCGTCGTCAACCCGTATCGCGCGGCTGACTCTCGATTGATTTCTATGTCATAGAAGTTTCCGCCGGAAAGCCGATCTGCAACGGCCGATGCCGTCTCTGGCATTTTTCGTAACGTTTGCTCAATGGCCACGGCCACTTTTTCAATGGAATGCGTATCGGGGCCAAAAACCTTTACCCCGACGGGAGATCGAATGCCCGTCGCCAGCATCTCGGTGCGTGTCTGTATCGGCATCCACCAAATGTTGGGCATCCCCGGAACACCCACGGCGCTATCCATCTTCGCAATCAACTCATTCCA
>CAYJXH010000058.1:2020-8255 GCA_964373975.1 uncultured Nitrospirota bacterium
TGGGCATCCCCGGAACACCCACGGCGCTATCCATCTTCGCAATCAACTCATTCCAATCCAAATGATCTTGAGGCTTAAGGGTTACTGTAATCTCGGCCATCCAGAGCGGGGAGGGGTCGGTCGGTGTTTCTGCACGTCCCATCTTTCCAGCAACGGAAAGTACTTCCGGTATGGCTTTTAATTGCCGATCTAAAACCTGAAGAACCTGTGCGGCAGAGGTGCTACTCATTCCCGGCGCGGAGGTTGGCATATACAAGATTACCCCCTCATTGAGCGGCGGCATGAACTCGTTTCCTAATTTCCAAAAAAGAGGGATTGATCCGACAACAATAACAACTGCCCCAACGACAACCTTGATCCGATGCCGCAAAACCAGACGCACCACAGGCGTATAGATTTTTATCAGGAAGCGATTAAGCCAGTTTGATTCCTCTTTTGGGATTCTACTCGCAGAGGTCGTCCCTCCGCGCAAAAACCAAAACGCAATCGCGGGAGTTAGGGTAATGGCTAAAATCGCGCTGGCGGCCATTGCGAAGCTCTTCGTATAGGCCAACGGCGAAAACAGTTTTCCTTCCTGCGCTGTAAGAGAGAAGATCGGTAGAAAGGAAACGGTAATAACCAACAACGCGAAAAAGATTGAAGGCCCAACCTCAACAAATGCCTTCAGTATGATAGATTCTCTTTCTTCGGACGAGAGCGGCCCGTTTACTATTTCCTGTCCTAGGCGACCCAACGGGTCGACTTTTTCGCTTGGGGTCGCTAGAGCCCGGCTGGCATTTTCGACCATGATAATGGTTGCGTCTACCATGGCGCCGATAGCAATAGCAATGCCTGAAAGGGACATGATATTGGCCGTCAGTCCCATCATCTGCATTGGGATAAATGAGATTAGCACTGCGATGGGAAGTCCAATGAGGGGAATGAGTGCGGAACGAAAATGTCCTAAAAAAATAATGATCACCAGTGCGACGGCGATCATCTCCTCAACGAGGGTGTGTTTGAGTGTCTCAATGGCGCGTAAAATCAGGTCGGAACGGTCATACGTTACAACCAACTGCACCCCTTCTGGTAGGGAGGGGGTGATCTCCGCAATTTTAGCTTTGATTCTTTTAATGGCAGACAGGGTATTTTGTCCGGGGCGAATAATCACGATTCCCCCAACAGTCTCGCCTTTTCCTTCCCATTCAAAAATCCCGCGACGTGGCGCGGGGCCTATCTGAAGTTGTGCGACATCTTTTAAATAGATCGGCGTGCCAGTGCTTGCACGACCCACGGGTATTTTTTCCAGATCGGAAATTCCTTTAAGGTATCCGCGTCCGCGAACGGAAAACTCGTGTCCTGATAATTCCAGCGTTCCACCGCCGACCTCCTGATTGGACGCGCGAATGGCAGAGAGAATATCTGATAGGGGTATTTTTAAAGCGAGTAAGCGAGAAGGATCAAGCAGAACTTGATATTCACGCACGGTGCCGCCGATGCGGGCGACTTCGGCCACGCCCGAAATGGTTTCTAGTCCATAGCGCAAGGTCCAATCTTGAAGGGATGTTAACTCCGAGATATCGTGTTTTCCTGTTGTATCCACAAGGGCATATTGAAAAACCCATCCAACTGCGGTGGCATCGGATCCCATGGTTGGGGTTACCCCTGCCGGAAGTTTTCCAGTGACCGATTGTAATTTTTCTAGGACGCGGCTTCGTGCCCAGTAAAGATCAACCCCATCTTCAAAGACCAGATAGACAAACGACATGCCAAACATAGACTGCCCGCGCACACGGGAGATTCCCGGCGTGGACAAGAGTTGCGATGTGATGGGATAGGTGATCTGCGCCTCCACAATATCGGGTGAACGTCCCATCCATTCCGTGAAGATAATCACCTGCGTATCGGATAAATCGGGAACGGCATCCAATGGGATTTTAGTCATAGCCCATAACCCCCACAAGGCAAAGGCGATGACAACCAAAAACGTGAAGACCCGATAACGGGCCGATAGGATAATCCACTTTACAATCATGGCGCCTCCTCAAGAAAGGTAGACAGCCCTGACGTAAGTCGTGATTCTGCGGCGATAAAAAAATTACCACTCGTGACAACCCTATCCCCCTCGGACAACCCGGATAGCACTTCAACCCCTTCGTCGCCTTTTTTCCCAATATGGATCAATCGAGGAATAAACCTTCCCCCGCCCTGATCTATAAAGACGATCTTTTTATCCCCCGAATAGATGATGGCATCTTTGGGAATAGAGACGGGCAACGTGCCCTGCGAGTCTTCCCCCAAAGCAATTTTTGTCTCAACGGTTACAGACATTTCTGGCAAGAGTTTTAAGTGTGGATTTTTGGCTTCAATTCGTACCGCTCCCGTGCGGCTTTCTGGATTGAGTGACGGAGCGATAAAAGAAATATAACCTTTTAATGTTTCGCCGGGAAGACCGATCGGTGTGACTTGAACAGGAAGCCCGTTTGTTATGAGTGATAGGTCTGATTCATAGACTTGCGCTTCAATCCAGACGGTAGAAAGATCAGCCAGACGATACAATATCTGACCCGCCATAACCGGGGAGCCGCGAACGACCTGCTTCTCAATTACAATCCCGCTTGCGGGCGCTAGAATTGGAATATATTGTGGCACCTCGGAGGTTTTGACCATATTGTCAATCTGCGCGGGTGTCATGTCCCACAGAAGAAGTTTCTTTCGAGCGGTCTTTATCAATGAAGCAAAACGACGATTGTCTGGCATCTCTCCTGCCGAGAGAAGGTTTAGATATTCGCTCATTGTGGCTGAAAGTTCAGGGGAATATACCGTAAAAAGGGGCGTTCCTTTCGAAATGGGTTTCCCGATAAAGTCAACAAAAACATCGCCAACAAATCCTGCGAATTTTAAGGCGACCTCGGAGCGTGTTCGTTCGTCGTAAGTAACGCGCCCTTGCAGGCGTATTGTTTTCGTGAGCGGGTGCCGTTCTACCTTGGTTGTCTTGACGCCAATGGATTGCAACCTTGTAGGGGAGATAACGATTTCTCCTTGTACGGGCGAATCAATGTGCGCACCTGTTTTAGGCGATGCCTGTTTCTTTTGCTCTCCGAGTACGGATCCAGATAACAAGGTTAGTCCGGGAACCCCGGTCACCAATTTAAAACGGGCCTGATGCGGCCGTTCTTCCGGCGGCGTAAAATGAATATCTAAAAACCAAGTCCCGCTCATTCCGAGAAGAAGGCGGCCAACACTCTCATTGTTCTGCCATGTAGGCTTGACATTAAATCGCATCTCGGACATGGTTGCCATCGCGGGCATGACAGCGGTCATCTCCATTTTTTCAGGACGGATTGCTGACCCGTCCTTTGATAAAATAATGATATGAACTTGGTTCTCGCCGCGATCTGGCGGGTCTGAATCAAAGGCGATTTTAACTTGATATGCGCCGACGACGGGGACCCCGTCTGGGGCCTGCGGGATAGGCTCTTTTTTGTTACAGCCCAATTCTCCTATAGATAATAGGGTTAGTAAGAGAATGAAAAATTTGTTCACGGGTTAATCTCCTTTCCAATCAGAGGCGAAAGTATTGCGATCTGTTGCCAATAGTCGGTTAATTGCGTGTAATACTCCATTTGCAGATCAAGCAGGGTGCGTAAACTCTCGATGAAGTTGAGGAAGTCGGTCTTGCCGGACTGATAGCCGATTTGCGCGGAGGCTAACGATTGTTTTGCCAGAGGGGAAATCGTCTTTTGATAGCGCTCAATCAGTTGTTCGTCTGTTTTAATTTTAGTAAAAATGATGTTTATTTCAGACAATGTTTCGTTTTTCAAGGCATTGTAATCTGCCTTCGCTGTTTCTGCTTCTAAATTGGCCTTGCGATTTTTTAAATCGTATTTTCCTCCCGCAGAGGACGTTCCTCCAAAGACCCAAGGGAGATTCATCTTGCCCATTGCCATAAACTGGTCTTCGTTGCCATGAACATTCCAGTACGAAAGCCCGATCATAAAATCTGGCAGCGCTGCTTTCTTTGTGAGCGTTTTCATCGCCTCATTTTTTTTAACATATAACAGGGCAGTTTTTAAATGACTCTGATTGCTTAACGCCTCTTGTGTTAACGCATCATAGAGAAATGGAAAAGGGCGATAGAGCATTTCTTCTGGTTTTCCCATGGGGGCGGAACTTGCACGATTGAGAAGGGCATTGATCTTTGTCTTGTTTGCGAGCAGGTCTTGTTCCAATAGCATCCGTCCGTTATGCAGTTTCTCCAATTCCAGTTCTGCTTTTAAGAGGTCTTGTTGTGTGGACTGGCCTAGGGCATATTTTTTTTCTGAAATTTTTATAAACTCGTTCAAAAGGAGTTCTTGCTCCCGATGAAGCTCAATCATTTTATAGGCAAGAAATAAATTGTAATAGGCTGATTTTATTTCTGCCGTAATCGCAAATTGCTTTGCCTCATATTCCTGTTTTGAAATCTCCCAATCTATTGTTGCGATTTCGCGTTTCAAGGATCGCTTGCCGGGATAAGGAAACGATTGTTCAATCGAAAGCCACGTTTCTTCGCTTTGGCCGACATTAAAGTTTCTAGGAATTCCCCATTGGGTCAGGGTCAATTGCGGGTCATCCAAAAACGTAGACTGGCTGATGTCTTCTTTTGTGGCTTGTTGATGAAGGCGCAAGGCCGTCAGTCTCGGATTATTTTTTTGGGCATCTTCAATAAGCGCATTGAGAGAGACGGTTTCTTCCGAGGCCGCAACGCTCAACCCAAAAAATCCAAAGATCAAACCCATAAAACATATAACAAAATGTAATCTCTTCATGTTGATCCACTCCTTAAAAATACACCATCCCCGATCAAGACATTCGGGAATGACCAACGAATAATAAGAATTTAAGGAGTTAAATCAGAAAGGCGTGGGAAGCAAGATAAAGTGGCGGGGACGACCGATGTTGCGGAGGATCATCGGCAGTGGTTATGACGGTGTTGTTTGGCGCGTAAAGAAAAAGAGAACGAAAGATAGAGCATTGTGATAATTGAGCAAGAGGAAAGCCTTTGTCTATTGGGTCTATGGGTGAAGACTTGATGAAACCATCAATTTTATTCGTCTGCAATGCGGTTCTGACACAGAGGGTCTGGGCATATTGTTCGGTCGTGTTTTTCTGGCAGACGCTTTCGCAACAGGCCATGGGAACTGGCTTAATGACGGTATCAGAGGACGGGATAAAACAAGCCCAAAGGGTTCCTTGTAAAAGAAAAATGGAGACAAAGCCGAATAAAAAGATTCGTTTCATTTGAAAACGCGCTCCCATCACAGTTAAATCATAACCGATTGTTCGAATAAAAAGCAAGGATACCTGTCTGGACTAAATTTTCTCATGAGGAAACACATAGGTAGGGGTGAAGAGGTTTTAGGGGTAACAATTCCCTTTTACATATCCAAATAAAAAACGTATACTATATCTGTACAGACTGGAGGATTACAATGCAGAAAAGTTTAACAATAACCATGGATGAGAAAATTTATGAGGGACTCCATAAGACCATAGGCCCCCGTAAAATCAGCAAGTTTGTTGAGGAACTGGTGCGTCCACATGTAGTACATTCAAACATGGAATTGGCTTACGCTCAAATGGCAAGGGACAAAAAACGGGAGAAAGAAGCTATAGAGTGGGCCGAGAGCACTTTTAAGAGCATAGCCGATGAAAAGATGTGAGGTCTGGTGGGTTAATTTTGATCCTTCCATCGGTGGCGAAATCAAAAAGAAACGCCCTGCTGTTGTCATCAGCAATGATGCTTCCAATAAGTTCCTCAACCGAGTTCAGGTTGTTCCGCTAACCAGCAAAACAGATCGTTTGTATCCCAGCGAGGCGTTGGTGATTTTTGATGGCAAAGAGAGTAAAGCCATGGCCGATCAATTGGCAACCGTGAGCAAGTTACGACTTTTTAAACGTACTGGTTTCCCCCTGTGTCAGGATAGATGTCGCATGGGGATTTAAATTTTAGGGGGTGGAGAATATGAGGATGGACAAATGGGAAGCTCAAAATACTCTATGGAATTTAAGAAGGCTGTTGTGGAGAAGTTGTTGAATCGAGGGGTGCGAAAGGTTGCGGCAATTTTGGAGGAGGCGGGAATATCTTCCCCGACGCTGTATCAGTGGAAAGCTGACTTTGCTAATATGACCCGTATGAAAAATAAAACGCAGAGACCCCAAGATCGAAGTCCGAAAGAAAAGTTAAATTCCCTGATTGCTTATGAGAATTTGC
>CAYJXH010000059.1:0-5073 GCA_964373975.1 uncultured Nitrospirota bacterium
TCCAAATTGCCCCCGTGTGTTTTGGCCATCTCAAAAAGGGTGTCATAATGCGACAAGGTTTTCTCTTTTACCAAGTCATTGAGCAGGGCTTCCTGCGTGCGCGCCGCTTCTATTTCAAGCGACAACGCCTCGCCCAACTTCCCACCCGTAAATGCCGCCACAAGCCGGGCATCGTCTGTTGTCCATTGCTTCTTCTCCATGAGAATCGCTTCAATTTGAGAAAGGGAGAGGGGAGAAAACGGCACCTTCTGACATCGGGAAAGAAGCGTGGGTGCCAGCAATCCTGACTTTGCCGCAATCAGTATCAACACAACATAAGGCGGGGCATCTTCCAACGTTTTCAAGAGACTATTTTGCGCTTGTATCGTTAAGGCTTCTGCTGGCGCGATCAAAATAACCTTCCATTTGCCATCAATCGGTCCAAAATGAATTGTGTCCTGCATGGCCCGAATGCCATCAATCTTTATGGAATGCTCATCTTCCATCGGCACAATCGTTAGAAAGTCAGGATGATTCCCGCTTTGCATCTTCTGACAAGAAAGACAAGTGTTACATGGATTGATATTTTCTCCCACCGGCCCAACGAGGCCGGTAATACCGCTCGAGGCCGGTGCCTCGCAGAGAAGTGCTTGAATAAAAATCATGGCCGCCGATTTTTTTCCAATGCCATCTTCTCCGACAAACAGCAGTGCGTTTGGGACATTTCCAGTTTGCAAGAGCGACTGTAAGATTTTTATCGGGCGCGTCTGCCCAGAAAGTTCATTGAAGGAGGTCATCTATAATCTTTCGTATTTCAATAGAGACACGTCGTTCGTTCATCCCCGCATTGATAACGTGAATCCGTTCCGGCTCGGACTTTGCGAGAGCAAGGTACCCTTCCCGCACCTTTTGGTGAAATGAATCGGGTTCAAGGTCAAGCCGATTGACCTCATCTCGTGTTTTTAGACGTGAAAGACCTTTCTTCACATCAACATCCAGCAGAAAGGTCATATCCGGTTTGAGTCCTTCTGCGGCAAAACGCGTCATCTCTAAAACCTTGCGTAATGGAAGGTCTCGCGCGGCACCTTGATAGACAAGCGTGGAGTCTGTAAAACGGTCGCACAAAACAATTTGATGATCGGCCAGTGCAGGCAGTATGACTTCCGAAACATGTTGCGCCCGATCGGCAAGATATAAAAACAATTCGGCCTTAGGCGTACAGTCCACTTCCTTCTGATAAAGGACGAGGGAGCGTATCGCCTCCCCTATCAAGGTTCCGCCGGGTTCCCGCGTCTCTACAACAGGGTATCCTTGTTTTCCTAAATAGCGCGCCAGATGGGCAAGTTGTGTTGTCTTTCCACTCCCTTCGCCCCCTTCAAATGTAATAAGATGTCCTTTCATCATGAGACAGATCATAACCAACAGACGCTAAAATTGCAACGATACCCCGTTTCGGTAGATTTTTAATGAGGCAATGCGGGGGATTGTAATGTAATGCTGATATTGTATATGATGCGGGACAGTTACTGTGAGCGGAAACGTTACTTTTCATAAATGGGGGCATAGAAAACAATGGAAAAACCGGGACAAGGCATTGGAAAGTTTGAAGGAAAGAAGAAACTAGGGGATACCCTCATAGAGTCTGGCCTTCTTACAAAAGACCAGCTAAGAACCGCCCTGTTAGAGCAGATGAAAACGGGGAAACGATTAGGCGATCAACTGCTCGACTTAAAACTTGTTTCTGAAAGTCAGCTTGCATACTGCCTTGCGTCACAAGCGGGCATACTCTTTGTTGATCCTACAACCATTGATATCCCCGCTGAACTTTTCCAGTTGATTCCAGAAAATCTAGCAAAACGGCATCTGGCTGTTCCGTTACAAATCAAAGAAGACAAGTTGGTCGTGGCCATGGTGGATCCACTGGATTACGAATCCATTGCCGATCTTAGGTTTCACACCAGTATTGATATTCAGCCCGTCGTTGCGGCGCGAAGAGAGATATTAGAAACAATTGACCAGAGCTATAACCTTACGGCATCCATTGAACAAGTGCTTACATCAGCCGAAAAAGAGTTTGGGGCATCTGTTGTACAAGTCATCCCCGATCAATTTGACTTTATTTTTGCGGAAGAAACAGGGCTTGTGGAATCGGGAAACCGCATGGAGCTTTTGGATCGCCTGCTCAACTACATTATGACCAAGGCGATTAAACTGGGCGCAAGCGACATTCATATTGAACCGGGCAAGGCCCGCGTTTGGGTGCGATATCGGCTCGACGGCATTTTAAAAGATGATTTGAGGCTGCCAAAAGGCATTCAGCATCAGCTTCTTTCCAAAATAAAAATATTATCCAAATTAAAAACCTCCGAAAAGAGAATCGCGCAAGATGGCGCCGTTAGGGTAACGCTTGGAACGGATTCTTATGATTTGCGAATTTCTGTTATGCCGGGCATACAGGGAGAGAAGGTTACCATTCAGATTATGGATCAATCGAAACTGGGGTACGACTTCGATCAGCTTGGTTTCTCCAGCACCGATATTAAGACGATTCAGCAACTTTTAAAAAGACGTAAAGGCTTGGTTTTAGCCACAGGGCCTACCGGAACGGGAAAAACAACAACCCTGTATCGCCTCATCAAAGATTTTAAGGGAAAGGGAAATAGCGTAACCACGATAGAAGACCCCGTTGAATATAGTGTGGATGGATTGAATCAAATTCAGATTGATCCAGACTCCGGAATGACTTTTGCGGCCACCTTAAAAGCACTGCTGCGACAAGACCCCAACGTGATCCTCATTGGTGAAATCCGTGATTTAGAGACGGCTGAAATTGCGTTAAGAACAGCCATGAGCGGTTATCTTGTCTTTTCATCCATTCCGACCACCGATGCAGTCTCGGCCATCTCGTTGCTGATTAACTTGGGCGTTCCCCGATATCTTGTCGCAACAACGGTTACCGGCATTATTGGGCAAAGGCTTGTCCGCGTTCTTTGCCCCCAATGCAAAGGAATTTCTCCAACGAAACAAGAGCCGGCCACGAAACCCTCTCCTTTGGAAAGCTCGCTCTTAAAGGCCCAAGGCTGTAAAGACTGTAACTATATGGGCTACAAAGGAAGAACGGGCATATTTGAAGTGATTCCCTTTACGGCAAAATTAAGGGAGATGATTACCTCTTCCGCGACAGAAGACGAAATTCGCTCCGCTATTATCGCCGAGGGCATTCAGACCATTTATGATGATGGCATGGAAAAAACAAAACAAGGTCTCACCACGCTAGAAGAGGTTCACCGTGTGATTGAAACGGAAGATATTCCAAAAACCCACTGCCCGCAATGTCATCACCTCATTCAGATGGATTTTTTAATTTGTCCGTACTGTGCCACCGCTTCCCCCTATGTCTGCGCTGCTTGCGGAAAGCCCCAGCAACAAGAATGGGTGATTTGCCCTTATTGTCGGCATCAAAAAATGGAGCCTACAGGACCCCCAAGGGGTGCGGCCCCTGTGAGAGGTCTAACCCCTGCGAGGGGCGTGGCCCCTGTGGCTAAAACCAGTTCTTCTATATGAGTTACGCGCTCGTCAACCTATATCAAGAGTTGTCTCAAGAAAGAAGAGATGAGATCAGCCCCTGTGTTGGCACCGGAGAAATCGTTGTAATGGTTGTTTCCCCCTATACCCTTTACTGCTATTGGGAAATAAACCATACCGTTTTCGCCGATAGGATCCTCACCATTTATAACAAGACGCAAGACGTTTCTTGGGAGATGGAAGTGCGTCAGAAAATTGGGAATGTCTATGTAGAGATTACAGAGAGGCGGGGGGATGACGCGTGTGACTTTCAGGTTTCAATTGGAATAAGAATTCGTAGCCATCAAGCCGTAAGGCCGATTGCGGTGTCCAATATCGTTTCCGTTCCGCAGATTGCCCCCTCAAAACTATTGGATCAAGAATGCTTCCGCCTCTAAAATGAAGGTCTTTACATGGCAAGGACATTATAATGAAAAAAGGTTATCTTGCGCTTATTCTCCATTGTCATCTTCCGTTTGTCCGCCATCCGGAACACGCTGAATTTCTCGAAGAACGGTGGCTTTTTGAAGCAATAACCGAATCGTATATCCCGCTCATTGATCTTTTTGAGCGGCTCTGCGCCGACAGCATTTCCTATAAAGTCACCCTGTCTATTTCCCCGCCTCTTTCTGCGATGTTGAGTGATCCCTTATTACAAAGCCGTTATCTTATCCATATTGAAAAACTGATTGAACTTGCAGAAAAAGAAATTGTCCGAACCAAGAAAGAGCCTGAAATAAATATCCTTGCGAAGTTTTACTTCAATCAGTTTCAGCAGGCAAAGGCGACTTTTGAGAAATGTGGACGAAAC
The DNA here is from genome assembly GCA_964373975.1 of uncultured Nitrospirota bacterium. GTDB lineage: Bacteria > Nitrospirota > Nitrospiria > SBBL01 > SBBA01 > JACPZM01. Next base: position 4,355 of record CAYJXH010000059.1, read on the forward strand.
CTGTTAACGTTATTTCGCGCCTTGCAGGATGAAGGGTCTATCGAGTTAATCACATCGGGCGCGACGCATGGCTATCTTCCGCTCATGTCCCATATCCCCAATGCCGTTCGGGCGCAGGTGCAACTTGCCTGTTTAGAACATCGGCGTCATTTTGGAAGAGGCCCTTTGGGAATATGGCTTCCCGAATGCGGTTTTTATCCCGGCGTTGATCAATTTTTAGAGGAGGCCGCACTCCGTTATTTTATTGTAGACGCACATGGGTTGCTCCATGCCACGCCGCGTCCTGTATACGGTCTGCATGCACCCATTTACTGTACACCTAAGGGCACCCTGTCCTCGCGTGTTGCCGCGTTTGCAAGAGATCCTTTTGCCTCTAAACAGGTTTGGAGCGCAGATGAAGGGTATCCCGGCGATTTTGACTACCGAGATTTCTATCGCGATATTGGATTTGATCTGCCGCTAGCGACGATTGCCCCTTACATTCATCCAGATCAGATTCGTGTTCATACCGGCATGAAGTACTATAAGATTACGGGGAAAATGGAGCAAAAAGAAATTTATAACCGCGCTATCGCAGAAGAGAAGGCCAAACTGCACGCCGCGAATTTCATTCTGAATCGGGAACAGCAGGTGTTATCCCTTGTAACGAACATGGGGGGCGCAACCTCGCAGGGCACGTTGCCCCCGCAGGGCGCGTTGCCTTCGCAGGGCACGTTGCC
>CAYJXH010000059.1:5173-8140 GCA_964373975.1 uncultured Nitrospirota bacterium
TCGCAGGGCACGTTGCCCCCGCAGGGCGCGTTGCCTTCGCAGGGCACGTTGCCTTCGCAGGGCACGGTGCCTTCGCAGGGCACGGTGCCCCTTGCGAATCGAAAACCGATTTTGGTAGCGCCTTATGATGCGGAACTTTTTGGTCATTGGTGGTTTGAAGGCCCATTGTGGATTGAAGCCTTAATTCGTCAATTGGCGGCCAACCCAAAGGTTTTAGAATTAACGACTCCGGCCCATTATCTGCGGGAATATCCTACGAATCAGGTTGCCGCGCCCCCCAGTTGTAGTTGGGGGTATAAGGGGTACAACGAGTTTTGGCTCAATGGGGAAAATGATTGGGTCTATCGTCCCTTGCATAAAGCCGCGCATCAGATGATTAAGATGGCAAACCAGTTTCCGGACAGTGCAGGGATATTAAGACGCGCCTTGAACCAATCGGCGCGAGAGTTACTGCTGGCGCAATCGTCCGACTGGGCATTTATCATGAAAACAGGAACCTCTCCTCCGTATGCCGTTGCACGAACAAAAACGCATTTAGAACGATTCAATCGGCTGACTGACGCGATAGATAAAAATGAAGTGAATGAAACATATCTCAAAGATGTAGAAGAAAAAGACAACCTATTTCCCGAAATAGACTATCGGGTTTATGCCGATTATTAAACCCGATAAAGATAAACATGCTGTGACCTCCCCTACCCCTCCTTGAAAAGGAGGGGATTCGCCCAGTTTCCTAATGCGCTCCTTAATACTTTACCTCCATCAAGAATAAGCCGTGAGGCGGCGCGGTTTTGCCTGCAAGACTACGGTCTTTCCCCTTGAGTATTGCGGTAATGGTATTGGCGTTTCTTTTCCCTTGTCCAATCTCGACCAATAGACCCACAATATTTCGAACCATATACCGCAAAAAACGGTTTGCGGTCAGCGTGATTTGAATCTGATTCTCCCGCAGAGGACATTCCTCCCGCAGGGCATGTTGCCCTCGCAGAGGACGTTCCCCCCGCAGGGCACGTTGCCCTCGCAGGGGACGTTCCCCTTTTTTGGAAATTGAAATTTTTAAAAGATCAACAATATGATTTTTAGCATCGTTATCTGTTGCGCAGAGTGATGAGAAATCGTGTGTTCCAATAAGGCTTTGGGCCGCTTTTCTCATTTTTGAAATATCAAGTGGTAGTCCAAATTGCCATGAGGTTTTTCGATTCCAAGGGGAACGCACTGTGCTGTTGGAAATGAAATAACGATAGGTCTTACGACGCGCGCCATAGCGTGCATGAAAAGCGGCATCAACCACCTTCACTTCTTTTACGACGATATCGCGAGGCAATAAGGCATTGAGGCCGCGCAAAAGTGTTGCAGGCGCAATGCTTCGATTTAATTGAAAATGGGCGACTTGACCTAGGGCGTGAACGCCCGCATCGGTTCTCCCTGCGCCAATGATCTTGATTGTTTCCTGCGTAAGGCGAGAGAGCGTGCTTTCAATATTGCCCTGAATGGTTGTGTGATGGGGTTGTTTTTGCCAGCCATGGTACAGGGTTCCATCGTATTCGATCGTGAGTTTATAATGGTGACAGAGATTAGGATTACTGACCTTTTGCCTCAATATATTCCTTTATCCCCTGAAAGATGGATTCGGCAATCGTCTGGCGATAAGACTTCTGTCTTAGCCTCTGCTCTTCAACTTTATTACTGACAAATGAAATCTCCGCTAAAATGGCCGGCATTTTAGTATGGGCTAGCACATAAAAAGGGGCCTTTTTCACGCCCAAAGAGGCTGTCGGATAATCCGGAATCAGCCTTTCAACAAAGGCATTTTGTGTATAGTGCGCCAGCTCCAAGGACTCATTTAAAACAAAATCTCGCAAGAGATCGTTTAATATAACCTCCTGAAAGCCTTGCGCGGATTTTATGTCGGTTGCGTTTTCGCGGGCGGCGACTGCGAGAGATTGCTCATCTGTCGCTCTTCCGAAAAGATAGGTTTCAATTCCATGCGCGGCCCTTCTTGGGCTGGCATTGGCATGAATGGATACAAAAAGATCGGCCTTCTTATTGTTGGCCAACTCGGTTCTATCTTTTAATGGAATAAAGATGTCGGTTTCGCGTGTCATGATAACCACTTTATGAAGATTTTCCCGCAACAGTTTGGTAACCCTTATTGAGACATCCAAAACAACCTCGGATTCCGTTAATCCCCTTTGTCCAATTGCCCCGGTATCATCTCCTCCGTGACCCGGATCAATAATAATCGTTAAAATTTCAGGGGTAGACGATCGCTTCGATCCTAACGGCGAGGATGGGGATTGAGGCGACTGTGGCGCAGAAGGGGATGCTGGCGCAGACACAGGCGGTATTTTTAGGAGCGGAAACGAAGTCGTATTGTCTGTCGGCAAGGCCTCCTTTTTCTGTGGCTGTTCGTCTATGGGGTTTATTACATCAATAACCAATCGGTTTGGATTCGTTAGGGTAGAGACTTTATGTTTACCCGGATTTTTAAAAGTCAGCAAAACAACAACATCGTCCGGCCCGTCTTCGCGTGTTTCTAAAGTTTCTAAAGTCCCTTGCAGAAGCAGAATGGGTGACTCTAATAATATCTTCCCTAAAATGGCATTTGAGAAATGGACCGATATCAGATGGGAATCTAGCATTCGGTCTATCCGATAAAGCGGCACCTTATCACAATCAATGACCACGCGCGTATAGTCAGGATGCGACTTATATCGAATGGCAGTGACCGTGGTTTTGTTGGAAGCCTGCGATGTATTAGCAGAGACTGCAATCTGCGGTAAAAAAAACAACAGAGAGAAGACTGCGCATAGAATAGCAATAGTTTGTTTTTTCATCCCGCATAAAATAATCAGTTTAAGCAATTAAAGTCAATCTTTCCATAGAACCATGTTGCCTCATCAGGCATCTGGGTGTCAAAACGCAGTAGAAATGTCCTCTACTTAACGCAATAGAAATGTCCCCTTG
>CAYJXH010000060.1:0-5995 GCA_964373975.1 uncultured Nitrospirota bacterium
AAGGAGGCTGTCTTGAACATGAGATTTCTATTTACTTTTTTTTTGTTGCTTGCTTGTGAATCTCGCGAACCCGCTCCCGTGGTAGAAGTGTCTAGCGGATGGGAAAAACAAAGCAGTGGTGTTTCCACTTCCTTGGGAGGGGCATCCTTTCTTTCCGCCAAACAAGGATGGATTAGCGGAAACAGGGGAGTTGTTCTTCATACAACAGACGGCGGCGGCCATTGGACCCCTCAACAAACCGGCACGGACAAATTGCTCGTTTCCATTTTCTTTGTCAATGCACAACAAGGATGGGCTGTTGGGGATAATGAAACGGTTATCCATACCGTAGATGGAGGATTGCATTGGGTTTCACAAGATATTGCCCCGGCGGGAGGCGTTAAAAGCAGGAAGAAAGATTTGACGAGTCTGTTTTTTATAGACAAGCAAAAAGGATTTATCACAGGAACAAAAGGATTTTTGATTGCTACCCGCGATGGCGGTTTGCACTGGGAAACAATAACGCTCCCCTTTAATAAAACGCTCACTTCCGTCTTTTTTGCTTCTTCGCAAAAGGGATGGGTGACAGGAGATGGCGGCGCGATTTTTTACACCGAGGATGGGGGCACACATTTTGTTCGTCAGACAACCCCAACGCCAAAAGACCTGCATCGTATCTTTTTCGTAGATGACAAAATAGGCTTTGCCGTTGGAGGGCACGGGACAATCCTCGCGACAAAAAATAGCGGTCAAACTTGGGAGGCGCAAAAAAGCGGGGTGCCAACTTTTTTACTGGGCGTTTTCTTTATCAATGAAAAAGTAGGCTTTATTACAGGTGCGGGGGGAACCGTTCTCTATACAACGGATAGCGGAACGACATGGACGCAACAGTCATCTGGCACCAATGAGTTTCTGATCAATGTCTATTTCGAGAATAAAGATATGGGATGGATCGTCGGCACAAAGGGAACGATTCTTTATACCAATAAAGGGGGAACGCTGCCAGCAATATCGCCGCATTAGGTTGAAAGCTTTTTTCCCAGATGTTTCTCAACGCTTGCGACCTTGCTGACGAGTCGCCCTTTATGCCCCTTTCGGTAATCAATTTTTACAATCGCCGAAACCCGATTGCAATCTTTGGCCATCGCAACGAGACATGATTTTACAACAGCCAGCGCCTCGTCCCAAGGGGCTTCAATGACGGTTCCCATCGGATTGAGGCGATACGGCAACCCGCTTTTTTCAATGATCGCAAGTGATCGCGCGACATATTTTCCCACGCTTTCCCCTTTCGTAAGCGGGGACATGGAAAACTCCAACAAGATTGTCTCATTTTTTTTAGAAGCCATTTACTTCTCCTTTATTCTATCTTATAGACTGATTTTTCTGGCAAAAAAGACAGAAGCGTTTTTGCGGCCAAGTCTAAATAGCTAGCATCTTTTGATTCGACCGTTACGATCAATTTGTACGCTTCCTGATGCAAAATGGGGTACGATCCCAAAAGCAATTTGGGGAATTGTGCTAATGTCTTGTTGAGCGATTCTGCGATCTTTTCCTCGTCCTGACAGAGGAAAATCTTTTTTAGGTAGAAAGGAGATTCTAAAAATCGTTCTTTAATCGCTGTAAATTTATTGATTAAATACTCTGGAACGCCGGGGAAGATGTAGATATTTTCAATTAAAAGTACCGGCGACCTTAAACCTGCGCCATAAATAAATTCGGTCCCTTCAGGAACCATCGCCATTTTCATTAAGGCCGGATTGACGCGATTAGAATAGATGTCTATTAGCATTTTAGAAAGTGTAGGGCTTTCGATCAGCTTTTTATTTAGCCCTAGCGCGACCCCTTCTATCGTGACATCGTCGTGTGTCGGCCCAATGCCGCCGCTGGTAAAAATAAAATCAAAGCGATTTTTACAGAAGGCAATCTCTTCCGCAATGGTTGCAATCTGATCTGGAATCATGGCGACCCGTTTTAAATTCACCCCGAGCGCACGCAACTCCCGCGCAAGATATTGTGCGTTTTGTTCAGGCACTTTTCCTGAAAGAATCTCATTCCCTGTAATGACAATCGCGGCCGTTTTGGAAGATTCTTGTTCCATATTCAGTTCCAGATGTCTTTCATGACAAAGTAGCGCCGCATTTTTTACAAACTGCGGCCTCGGCCTCGTTTATTTGAGTGCATTGCTGGCAAACACGCGGCTCAAATCCCGGAGGCGGCCTGCGAACCCCGGGCAAAAGAAGCAGGAGTATCCAAAGCCCAATCGCTGAAAATGCCACTGCCATAAAAAGGGGTCCGCCCATCTAATTTACAACGCCTCCAATGTTTTTTTAGCAATATCAGACCCGGAAAAGCGCGGGTCTATTTTTAGCGCTTGTTGAAGGGATTGCCGTGCGCGTTTTTTATCTCCCGGATCACCACGTTTTGAATAAGCCATTCCCAAGTGGTAATGAATGATTGGGTTTTTTTGCGTTTTTTCCACGCTTTCTTCCAGCAGAGAGACCGCCTTTAAATAAAGGCCTTTTTTATAATAAACCCATCCTAATGTGTCTGAAATCATCGGATTCTCTGGGCTATTTTCCTTGGCAATCATAGCAAGTTCCAACGCGCGATCTATTTTCTCTCCTTGCTCGGCGTAAATCCAAGCAAGATTATTGGCCGCAGAGGGATGCTTGGGACTGAATTCCATGACCTTTTCATAAGCGGTGCGGGCTTCTGCCAAATTTCCCCGACTGTCATTTATCGTTCCTTTTAACATATACGCTGGCACAAATTTGGGATCTATTTTAATGGCCTTTTCCAATTCTAGCATTGCGGCATCAAACCTCTTTTGCGCAGAATAGAGCACGGCTAAATCAAGATAAAAGGAAAGAGATCGGGGATCAATTAACTTTCCCTTTTTAAAGTTCTCTTCCGCTTTTTCCAATTGTCCCAACCCGCCATACAGCCTTCCTTGCAGGGCATAAAGACGCGGGTTTTTAGGGGAAGAGACCATCTGCTGATTCACACGGTCAATGGCCTTGTCTGGTTTTTTATTTTGGAGATGAATCGCGACGATTTGAGAAAGGGCGTCTATATTATTGACATCCGTAAGCAAGACTTTTTCAAAAAAGGAAATCGCGTCCCCTGTCTTTTTTTGAATGCTTCGGATGATTCCCATTCGAAACAAAGCCGGCTGATTTTTTGGCGACAACGTAAGTATTTTTTGAGAGAGTTGCTCTGCATGCGAAACCTGTTTTTGAATGAGTGCGACATCGGCCAATAGGGTCGCCGCCGCAACATTGCGTGGGTCTAATTTTAGAACTTGTTGCGCTTCAGCAATGACTAAATCGTAAGCACGAGACTGCATATACAGTGTTGCCAACGCAAAATGAGATCGAACATCGTTAGGCGCATCTTTAACGGCATTTAAAAATGCTGTTTTGGCCTGAAGATAATCCCCTCCATTTGAATACGCAAGCCCTAAATAGTAATGGGCTTCTGGGTAAGCAGGGTTTGCAATCAATACTTTTTTAAATTCATCAATCGCTAAAGTGTCTTTTTTATCCAAGAGCAGTAGACGGCCTTTGAGAAAAAAAGGGTCATTGTCAGCGTCCTTGCGTTTTAGAAGTAAGGCTTCTATTTCAGAAGCGGCCTCTTTTTTCTTGAATTGAGAAAGATAAAGTGCCGCAAGTTTTTTACTCCCCCGCCCACTTTTTTCATGGGCTTTCTTCGCAGAAAGATAGGCCTGCTCTGCATCATTTTTCCGATTCTGTTGTAGATAAAAATCGCCAAGAATGAGAAAGGGTTCATCGTCTTTTTTATCAAGGCCGGCGGCTGTTATGATGGCCTTTTCTGCAGAGGCGTAATTTTTCTGGCGTGCGTAATAACGCGCCAAGAGAAAGTATCCTAATTTGTTTTTAGGGGCGATCTCTATTGCCTTTTGATACTGGGTTTCTTCCTCTTGCGTCTTTCCCGTCATTTGGTAAAAAGTGGCCAGAACAAAATAACTGTTCTGCGCTTTTGGGTTAACGGCAATCGCCTGAATTAAAAGCACCTCTGCCTCTTTGAAGTTTTTTTCTATTGCCAGAACAGCGGCCCATTCGTGATAGGCTGGAAGCATGTTTTTGTCCAGAGCAATCACTTGCTGGTATTCTTTTTTAGCCGCATCAAACTGTTTCTTTTTTGCTTCAATTCGGGCGAGCAGTAAACGTCCCTCGGCGTTTTTAGGCTCTTTTTGAAGAACAAAGTCGGCCTTCGCCGATGCCGCTTTTATATCGTTCCCAAGAAGAAGAATCTCTCCCAGTTTCAACTGGGCATCCACCCGCGCAGGTTTTTTTGATGCTAAATCAGAAAAGGCGTTATACCCGTTTTGGAGATTGTTTTGTCCTCCTGATTTTAAATAAGCAACGCCCAACTGGTATAGGGCATCTGTATTGTTTGGATCTAACTGAATGGCATTTTTAAACTCAATGACCGCTTCTGAATACTTCCCCTCTTCTATGGCGGTTAATCCATTTTTATAATGCTTCTTTCCCCTGTATTCCGTACAGGAAAACCCCCCGCCGATCATGAGCAGGATCATGAGGGACAATAACAGTAAGGTGCGTTTTTTGCGATTCATGAATGAATGGACTCCATAAGGAACAACTTTTCGTCGGGAATGCCCAACGTATCGAATCGTATTCTACCAGACAGTCTGGATGCCTACCATGTTTCTGATCTTGTTATCACAGGTAAGAATCCGAACCGTTTCTCCCAAAATATCTTGATACATTATGGCTGTTCCACAGATAATTCCGTCATGGATATCATGAATAATCGGCATCGCCTGAATGACGGGAATGTCCAAGGGATAAACGACACAGCGCGGATCATCCTCAATGGTTTCAATGACTTCATTTACTGTCAATTTAACTCTCCCTCGGGCAACAAGATATTTTATCTCGCCTAGGACAATAGAAGGAATCACGAGCCGTTGATGTGCATCCCGAAGAACTTTTAATGCTTGGGGTCCAACTTTGTCCTGGCCCTCCAAAAACCAGACCAAGGTGTGTGTATCAACGATATAAGTCATTAAAGGATGTTATTCATTTTGGTCTTTGCTAGTTGGATCTCTTCCCAAGAGAAATCCGTTTTTTCCTTCCAAGACCCTTCCAAATGCGCAAAGGATTTTAACCTTTTCTTTGGCCTAACCAATCCCTTGACTTGAGCCTTGAGCACTTTGAGTTCTTCTTCCAAACTTGTTAAGGTGGTACGAAGGAGTTTAGGTGTCATAATATCTCCAGATGATTTTTCCTATTTTAGAGTATCATAATTTATAAAATGGAAGCAAAAGCATTCCGAAAAAACGGTTGGCGTTCTCTTCTTTAATTCCGACGACCCCTTGTTTTATTTCCTGCATGTTTTGTTTGAATAAAATTGTTTTAAAAACCCGATCCCAAAAAGAAAAGATACTGCTGTAATTTGTGTTCATTTCATCCGGGACATTAGAATGGTGAACCCGATGGAGGCGCGGGGTGACAAAAAGAATGCGAATCGTTTTGTCTGCCTTTTCCATGAGGTTGATGTTGCTGTGGTGAAATAGAATCACTGGCATAAGAACGATCTCGTACAAGATAATCTGCCACGCTTGCAGGCCCAGCAATAGGATAATGCCCAGTCTTGCAATCCCCGAGAGGAATATCTCTCCGGTGTGAAAACGGAGGGCGCTTGTTACATTCACTTCCGTATCGGCGTGGTGGACAAGATGAAACCGCCAGAGGAACGGTATGGCGTGATTCATCCGATGCCACGCGTACATCCACAGGTCAAAAAGCAGGAACAAGATAGGAATCTCTACGAAGAGGGGGAGATCAATTCTATTCAGCAAGCCATACTTTCTGGCAAATGCGAATTGACTTACAAATAGCGTTGCCATTGGAAATAGCGGGGACAAGGCAAGGGTATTGAGAAGCCCCATTCCTATATTTCTCGTATCATGAGATAACCAATTTTTTCTGTTGAGATAGAAAGGGAATAGATGTTCGATGAGAAA
>CAYJXH010000060.1:6095-8128 GCA_964373975.1 uncultured Nitrospirota bacterium
AATTTCTTTGGAAGATTTTCTCCCAATCCTTTGAGAGAAACGGTTGCAAAAAACTCGGTTCGATCCGGCGTGGCCGCGCCGCCCGCAGTGGCCGCGCCACTTAAAAGGTCTTGATAGGCCAATGCAATGAGCCAGCACTGTCGTTCGTATAATAACCCATAATGAATTTCAGCAAATTGGTCTGTGTCCCCATTATATAATGCCTGTGCGGCAACCGTTATTCTATCAGAGAGTTTTGCCCTAAGACGCCCTGTGATAAACGAAATACGCGGTACGATTTGGCTGTCGCCTAAATAAAATGGATTAAACGAATCCCCTTTTTGCGGGAGCGTGCCTCTCGCAGGGGACGTTCCCCCTTGTGTATAGCGTTGTCCTACAAAGACTTTCAGGTTCTTACTCGCACTAAAACGAAGGTCCGTATTGACAGCCGAGATGTCTTGATTCTGCCAATCATAAAATGCGTCTGTATTGATGGAGAATGACGGCGCAGGGGTTAGCGACCATTCTGTTCTTAAATTTGATAATGGCCATGGGGCAGGTTCTACATTATAGGTTTGTGTAAACCTTAAGGACGTCCATACAGAACGCGGGTTGAGTGAGAGCGTGATTGCGCGTCTGCTATGGATTTTGTCTATGTCGTCTGCCTGCGGAATATTGCGGTTGTCGTCTGCATTGATTTCTTCGTAGGAAAGTTTTTCTGAAAAACGAATAGGGGTTGTTCCAATCGTTCCGTCCCATTCGCTGTCAAGATCAATTCCTGTTCCCGTTATATTTCTTAAAAAAGAACGATCTAATACAAGGGTGCGGCTGTATCCAATGCCGCGATATTCGACCCAAGGGGTTGCCGTGATATTAGGAGAAAAACGGATAGGGAGCGAAAGCCTAGGAGAAAGTCTGATGCGATCCCAGTCAAAATCGGTCTTGCGGAGAAAACGGATGTAAGTCGTATCGAGATCAAAAAAGGCGGGGCCTATCTTGTGTCCAATAACCTGCCATCCGACTTCCGGCAGTCGTTGCAGTGTTGTCGTGCTTGTTGTGCCGGTTAGGTCTTGTGTGTAATGCGCCAAAATGTATCCAAACGATTCATCCCCTCTGTATGTTACAGAGGCGTTTGATTCTATTTTTTGCAAGGCGCGCTCTGAAGTAAAATCGGATAATTCCCGATAGTAATCTTCTGTGGCATAACGCGCATTTAGATTGAATTTTATGCGATTGGAAAAATACTGTTGATGGCGATAGGAAATGGCAAAAGGGTTTAAATTCTTTTCAACGGCGTAAAAACTTTTTGCCTGAACGGTTCCGCGTGTTTCTGTAGAAATAACGTAGCGATACTCCAGCTCGCCGCCCACGCCCTTTTTACTGCGATGATCCAGTGAGAATGTCGCATCCTGATTTTGCGAAATTGCCCAAAAGAAATCTTGATCATACCTAATGCCGTCCGTAGAACTTCTCCCGACACGCGGAATTAAAAGTCCGGTCTGGCGGGTTGTTATGGCCGGATAGACAAAATAAGGGAGATAGAGAATGGGTGTTTTGCCAGCATAAAAAAAGAGGTCTTTTGCAATAAGATAGGTTCCGAGTGTCATTCGAATGCTCTTGGCCTGAATATGCCAATCGGGATCTTCTGGACAGTCGCACGCGGTAAAAAATGCCTCATGCAAGACCATCTTGCCTACGCCGAGACGCTCAATCCGCTTTCCTGTCAGGGTATAGTTTTCTGCTTCGAGAAATAGCCGTCCATCTAATAATACGCCGCGTTCGGCTGAAAGATCATATTCAATTTCACTGGCGAAAAGGGTATTCCCATTTTCTGTAAAGGCAACATTCCCCAATCCCTTTAGCTTATTTAACTTGCTGTTAATCCAAAACCTGCTCGCGCGTAACTGCATCGGGCCGCGTGTTAGAACGGCATTGCCTTCCGCGATGGAAATCGCTTCTTCTTGATCGTATTCTAGGGTATCCGAAGTCAGATTGATTTCGCAGGGGTCGCACCCTTTTTCATTTGCCCATGCGGGAGACGAGATTAAAAGAAG
>CAYJXH010000061.1:0-3984 GCA_964373975.1 uncultured Nitrospirota bacterium
CTCTGGGCATCGTGGGAAAAAGGGGCAAAAGATTTAACATCAACATCACCCGCTCCCCCTCTTCCCTCTTTTTTATTGTAGAGGTCAAAATGAATGGCAACGTCAGTATCTAATCCAGACGTGTCAACAGAAAATGCCGTATAATACATGGCGCCGTTACCTGTGGGTCCCGCGCCAGCGTCGTCTGCCGTGTTATAGGGAATGGACGTACGGGCTGGATCAAACGTAAAACCAAACTCGGAGAACAAGGTGGGGAAGATGCTGTGAGAAGAAAGATCTCCGGGATCATGTGCCAGATCGGATTCAACCGGTGGATTGCCATATACCATGGAGCTTGTTAAAATCGTGGCATCATTAAATGTAAAAAAAGACCCAGGAGCGGGAGCCCCGACAAGCGCAGCAGAGATATAGTAGCGGTCAGACAGAGTGGCCCCCGCATCCTGCATGAGCAGTGCGTAGAGGGTGAATGAATTACTGGAGGCAACGATAGTCTCCGTTGTTGTGTCGTATGTTCCACCCAGAATATCCAGTTGCAGGGAAGGAAGGGCCGATGCCACACTAACCCAACTGGTAAGAAGCAAAAAGGTCACTATAAGAAAGCCTCTTCGCATCTGATACATAATGTGATATATTGCTTTTTGCACGATCGTCCCCCTTTTCTATTTTGCGGTTTGATTGGTCTTTGCTGATTTCAACACTGTCATGTTAGAACTATACTGTGTGCCAAGGAGGGCGACAATCCGCTAAAATGGGTCGGTACGGGGGAAGCCCCTTCAATGGGGCCACCCGAATGGGTATCTTGTGAGGGGGTGTTCTGAGATGAAGCCGGACTTAATGACAATGTTCAAAGGCCAGATTGTAACGCGGGGGGCCTATATCTTTTTTTCTCAAGGAGCAGGACGGAACAAGGAATCGGTCTATTACAACCCAGAGGCATGGCGGATATTTTCTTATGCTTCTTTTGATGAAAAGGGTGTTTCTCAAAAAAGTGCTTTCCCCAATATTGGCAAGTTATGTACGCAATGGAAGAAATCTCTCGACGAACAGATAGACCCTAAAAAAGAGACGAAAGAAGAAGAGTTCTCGCAATTTATTGATATCTATCAGAGCAAAGAAAGGCGTTATCTGGTTCGCGGCATTCTCTTGTCTGGTTATACGCCGGGGAACGATAGCACCACCCATTCGGCTTCCCAATATCTTTTTTTATTGGAAAGAATTACTCCAGATCGGATCAATCTTCCCATGATAGCCCGAATATGGAGATTAAATCCGCGAGAGATGGGTATCGTTCAGTTTTTGATACTGGATCGAAGCAACAAAGAGATTGCCCATTTGCTCAAAATCAGCATCAATACCTTGAAAGGGTACCTCAAACTCTTAATGCGAAAATTGGGGGTGGGTAGTCGTGCAGGCATTGTGGCCCGTGTTCTTACGGGAAAAGCTCCTTCGGGCGCGGAATAGAGAGACGGCGCGCCGTGTGCCTACATCAGGAACTTATCCGCCGTTAAGAAGGAAGTGGAGGCCAGCATGCCATGTTCCGGGGGCAATCTCCTTGACCCATTTCACCTCGCTGAGGACAGGAACGGTAACGGGAGAATCAGACAGAGGAACCTGCGCCTGAATCACTGTCCCCCCCGCAAGCGTCGTGTGTCCGTCTAAGAAAATCTGCATCCCCCTATTGCTGATATCTACAATTTTACCCGCAATGGCAGTTGGATGGGGGAAGCGTCCCGACTGCCCCATCTCCAGATAACTAATCGTACGAACGTAGGCAAAGCGGTGGGGGTTTCTCTTCTCAACAATAGGCCAACATTTCTCCATACGTTTTCTCCTATAAGATGCAGGAGTATACATCATCTTTTAAGCGCAGACAAACCCCTTAAATGGGGCCACCCGAATGGGTGTCTATGCCCAAACTCCCTGTTTGATAATCCCATTTGAGAATAAAGTGTAATCCCAAAGTCGTCATGTCCGGTTTTACGAACAACCACTCGGAAGACCCCCTTAAATCTCATCGTGGGTCACGCGGAGAATCTCTTCGGTGGTTGTTAACCCCTCTATCACCTTTTTAATTCCCTCTTCCCGCAAGGTGAGCATTCCACTGGATGTGGCTTTGGCCTTAATCTGATTCGCATCAGTCTTCGCAAGAATAAGAGATCGAATCTCGTCTGTGATAAGCAACAATTCATAAATGCCCACACGGCCATAAAACCCTGTATTCAAACAAGCCGTGCAACCTTTTCCTTTGTAAAATAATGCAACTTTTGTTTTTATCTTAAGCTTGGTCAACTCCTCATGGGTAGGCGCGTAAGAGGTTTTGCACTCTTTGCAGATGAGCCGAACCAATCGTTGCGCGATAATCGCCAAAACAGACGAGGAGACTAAAAACGGCTCGACCCCCATATCCAAAAGACGGGTGATCGCACCGGCAGAATCATTGGTATGCAGTGTTGATAAGACCAGATGTCCGGTTAAAGAGGCATGGATGGCGATCTGCGCCGTATCCACATCCCGAATCTCTCCCACCATAATAATATCGGGGTCTTGTCTTAATATGGATCGCAGACCGTTTCCAAAGGTCAAATCAATTTTGGGATTGACCTGAATCTGCCCCACCCCTTTTAACTGATATTCAATGGGGTCTTCAATGGTAATGATGTTTTTATCCGGTGAGTTAATCTTCTGAAGCGCCGCATAAAGCGTGGTAGTCTTACCGCTTCCAGTAGGCCCTGTGGCAAGAAAAATACCGTGGGTGCGTTCAATGAGGGCAGAGAGCGTTGATAAGCCTTCATCCGAAAGGCCGATTTGTCCGAGTGTTAATACCAGAGAGGTTTTATCAAGCAGACGAAGCACCATCCTTTCGCCATGGACAATCGGGACATTGGAAACACGAATATCAATCTCGCGCCCTCCCATCCGAATACTGATTCGCCCGTCTTGCGGCAATCGCTTCTCGGCGATATTCATGCCGGCCATAATCTTAACGCGTGAGGTCAGCGCAGACTGCAATCGTCTTGGCACCGTCAGAATAGGGTAGAGAACCCCGTCAATGCGATACCGAATCATCATCTCTTTTTCAAAAGGCTCTATATGAATATCGGAAGCCCTCTGCTTGGATGCCTCAAACAAAATCGAATTCGCCAGACGAATCATGGGGGCTTCGTCGTTTGCGTCTAACAGGTCTTCCATGTCGGGAAGCCCATGATTGGAAAGAGACGTTGTATCAGAAAGATCAGAGATGGCCTGTTCGGCTTTATCTGTTACCTGTTCGTAGACATTGTGTATCCGGCTTAAAATGACGCGGGGAGGCGCCGCAACCACCTTAATCGTTGCCTTGAGCAAAAGACGAAGATCATCAATGGCTGTCTGATTTAAAGGGTCGCAAATAGCAACCTCAACGGTCTTTCCAATCCGTCGAAGCGGGAGAACCATGTGTTTTTTAGCAAAGGCAATGGGGACAGATTGCGTTAGACTGGTGTCTATCTCACTGACATCAATCGTGGGCACATAAGGAAGATTCCACTGATGGGCCAAGGACTCAATAACCGATTCCTCGGAAAGATGATTCATCCGTACAAGGATTTCTCCAATACGTTCTCTTCCGCCTGTTGTCTGCGTGGCAAGGCTTGCTTGAAGGGCAAGCCCTTCCTCAAGGCTTGCTGGAAGAAGTCCGCATTTTTCGATAAAAATCTGTCCGATTTTCTTGCGCATGAATATCGGCTATTGCGGCAGGTTAATCATCCCCTTCAGAAACTCTTCACGGCTCTGTCGTTCCGGTAATGATAATTTGTTCTCGTTCATAAATGTTATTGATTCTTCAACCTTGTTTTTAAGGATTGGGTCTATTCCATTTTGATTTTCGATGTCTGGCATAATGTGCGGCGTGACAAAAATGAGAAGATTTGTTTTCTCAACTTTTTTTGTCTTGAATTTAAATAAGTAACCTAATATGGGGATATCACCTAGGAGAGGAACTTTTCTTTC